>CAYNZR010000034.1:0-1153 GCA_964401785.1 uncultured Candidatus Saccharibacteria bacterium | reverse complement strand
TCAGCGCAACGCCTTGATGAGCAGGGTAACCCGGTCAATCTGTTTGAGTTACTCAAGAAAGACATTGGGGAGCAAGGCTATCGTTTGGAGAAAGTCTTTTTCCTACAACTCGTTCACCGACTCATGGCTTTTTTCCCTGCAGTCATTGATGCTGAGAAAAGGGTCATACTGTGTCTTGATCATAGACTTCTGGTTGAAGTGTGGAAGACTCTCGAACCACGGGCTTCGAGAATGGATTCGCAGATCTGCTATGTCAATGAGCAAAAAGGTATTGCGTATGTCTGTGCGAAGGGTCAGTATGAACAGGAAGAAACAAAACCCGAAAAAATCCTCACTCGAACAGAGTACGAGAGTATTCGGGACAAAACTCCTCCCGTAATCGCTTGGGCTTCTGGATTGATTGGTGGTCAGTATATTGAACCCGATGCATTTCCTGGCTATGTCGACAAAATGGCTGCTGATTGTAAGTAGCCATTTACTGAGTAATACAAATCAGGTTGTGGAGTAATTTCTGCAACCTGTATTTTTTATTCATATATAACCACTATTATTTCTTTAGAGAGACGACTTTTTGTCTCTAAACAATCCTTTACTTCACCTCCTCCTTCGCCTTTTCTTCAATCTCCATCCACTTACTTTTCAACTCCTCTCGAATTTCATCGACTTTCTCGGCACCAGCTTTTTTCATTTGAGAATATTTATCAGAAATTTCATCTACTATTTCGTAATAGGTGTTCTTGGATAATCTTTGCATTTTCTTCAATCGGGCGATCAGTTCTGCTTTTGCATCTTCAAAATCGCCTTCGACTCGCTGTCGATTTTTCCTGGCATTCTTTGAAGCAAAGAGGAAATATCCTCCGACCATAGTGGCGACAAAGATCCCTGAGACAAATCCTCCCATTATTCCTGTTTTATTGTGATGTTCCATATTTTTATTTAATTAAATAGTTGATAAACTTTTGTACATTGTGATATTTGAATTTGATATCTCTGATCATGTATCTAATGTCTCGCAATATCTTTATGGCATAGACACTCACTACCACGCACAACAAAGTCACCACCACGACCGCTATTGTGGTAACAAAGAAGAATATGTCTGATTTTAGTATGTTCTCTATTTGCATAATTATTTCTTGTATGACGATGCCGT
>CAYNZR010000033.1:0-6484 GCA_964401785.1 uncultured Candidatus Saccharibacteria bacterium | reverse complement strand
TCGTGATCAGATATTTCATACAACAGTTCCAGTCAAAGTCGTAGTTTCACCCTGAATCTGCCCGCACGTCGCGATCTGGCCCGGAGATTGGAAGACTAACGGGCCGACCGTCAGTTCAATATCCGCATCAGCCACTGCTGGAGAGAGATCATCCAGAGACCAAACTTCCAATACAGCAGCGGCCCCAAGTTTCTGGCCGGTATAGGCGGGAAAGAAGATACCGTCATGCCAAGCCGGTTTATAGAGAACAAAACGGAACGTCGTAGAATTCTCAGTGTACCGCGCGCAGAGAGCATAAGTCTCATTATCCTCCACGTCCGCCGGCAGCGGCAGACGAATGGAGACAGCGTCGGTATTTTCCAACGGATACTCGGCGATGATAGCTGAGACGGTATAAGCATGAGTGTAGGAGAACGCCGGAATCACGGCCGTGTTGAACTGCGGCTGGACATACTGGCCGGTGCCAAACTGCAGCGCCGGGATGAATGCGTCATTGCGGGTTTGCATTTGCGGGCGGAGCGGATGGCTTGTGCCAAGAGGTGGAAATGTGAGTTTTGATCAGCAGAAGGCCGGAAAGGATAATTCCATTTCCGAGAATCCAGAAATCCCGGGCCGCGAGCGCCGACCAGTCAGTGTGCTCTAGCAGCCAAGTGTGGAGATTCTGCGCCACGTCGATGAATAGGTACAGAATCAGGCCGGCCAGCGCCGAACTGCGGCGCGAGAAATAGTATTTGACAGCGCTCATCGGTGCTTTTTATCCTCTATCGCGCACAGCCGGCCGTCGAGTGAATCCTTCAAGGAAGCCACGGCCGCTTGGAGCGAGACCACGGCCTTAGTAGCTTCAACCTGCTGCTTCATGAATTCAATGTGCATCTCCTTCATGAACTTTGCGAGGATAACCATGCCCATAATGGCTGCGGCCGCGACAAAGAGCGCAATCCAGACGATGTCTTTCTTGATGAGCAAGTCGGCCGTGTTACTCGCTGCTTTACCAACCGCAATGATCTCTCCCTGCGCGGCCGCCGAATAGGCCAGCAGCAGAAGCGAGATAATCATTCCCCATTTGCAGACATTGAACAACGAATGAATTCTACTGGCAACTCGCCGGGCGTAAGAGTCTCCCATAAAAGCAAGTGGATGTATCTTGGGTTGGGATGGCCGGCAATTCTTGGGGATGAAGAATGCCGAATGGGTTATGGGTGGCGCAACGACCATGTGGCGCATGGTTTCGTTATCGTTAACGTGCATGTTGCGTGCCTACTTCAAGCCTTGCGCGGCCCCGCGGGCGGCCGATTCGGCCACGACTCCCAGCGCTTCGACTTGGTCGGATTGGTAGGACTTGATAATGAATACGTCCTCGCCGTGCCGATACTCGATCTGGCCGATGGTCTCCTTGTTGCCGAATCGGGTTGACGTGTAGGTCGCCGTGCCGATAGTGATCTTCCGCGTAGTGCAGCCGGCCGCAAGAAGAACGATGAGTGAGATATATCGCATAATTATTGTTCGATTCTAGGTGTTGAGGGTTGAATGAGCACTATCACGATCTTTGCCTGACTGAGATCGCTTTCTATGGTTTCACTTCCGCCAATAGCTGATACTGCTAACTTATGTGCGCCGGCCGGAAGTACGATTGTCCATCTATTGGTAGTCACAGTAGCTACCACTGACCAGATATCAGAACTATTGGCAGTCCATACTTTGTATTTTGCTACTGTTCCTTGTGGATTTGGGTCGTCCCATACTAGGTCGGCCGCTGTTGCTTTAAAAGCCAGCAGAGCGAACAAAAGGTATCTCATTGTATGACCAGAGTTCCGATGGTTGCGGTTGTTGGTTTGGGAAGGACGGAGGAATTCTTCAAAGGAAGAGTGACATCACCTTCTAAGACGAATTCGAATGGCATTGTACCATAGCGAGTGGCAGAAGAGGTAATAGCGTCTGCGATTGTATTGTCGCTTGCCTTGCCCATCCAGAAGAACTGCGGCGCCGAAGCTCCTTGGCCCCAGCCAGAGTTCAATGCGATGGGCCGGGGTGCGAAGCCGGGGAAGAGGAAGCGCCGGTAACAGCCTTGACCATTGGCGTCCTCGAAAGTGTAAGACTTATAGGAGTTGACGAAAAGGTGAAAAGACCAATTTCCGGAGGCGTCCACCAGTTCCGGAGAGAACAGAGAAAGCTGGTTGTTGGAGTGCAGCCACTTGTTGGTCAGGCCCGGCGCGTTGGTAGAACCGCCGATCCAGCTCACGGCCGTGTTGGTTGCCAAAACAGCAACATAGTTCAACCACGCATCTGTCCGAATGTAGCCGTTGGTCGATAAGGGCAACTGTGACTGGCGGTACAGAAGATTGTTTGTAAGATAACACTTAAGCCAGTAGGACTCATCAATCGCCGGCTGATACGGCTGGCCGGCAAGATAACCAGAGGCGAAGTTTCCTGCGGTGGAAATCAGATTGGCCGCGTCAAGGACGGCTACCGGCCGAGCAAATGTGCCGTTGATCTGATCTGGAATGCCGTCGCCGGGCACGTTCGTGGCGATTAACGAAGGCAATCCGGCGACCGTGCCGACCATGTTAGTCCAATTTACCGTATCGGTAAATGCTAGATTAGTGCAGCCGAGCCACATGTATGTCACGGCCCGGCGGACTTCGTGGCCGTCCACGTTCTGACCGCCGGTCATCAGCGGCGGAAGATGGCCAAAGACTTGAACGGCCGAGGGAGATACTCTGGCTACCTCATTGGACATCCAGTTGAGCAACGGCCACGCATTGGTGGCGTAGTTTCCGTTCCAGCGGCTTGGAGCTTCGCGAACAATGGTGTTCCAACCCTCGACATGGAGCTGTGCAATCCAGCGGTCGAAAGTCGGGCCGGCATATCCACGGGCCGTTGGTTCGGTAAGAATCAGAACAGAAGCGCCGAAATATCCATATTCTGCCACTCCGACATCCGGAGCTCCAAGAACTGGCACTCCATAAAAGTCTTCTGTGAGTCCTAACGAAACGCCCGCGTTGCGCAGCGGACTACCTTCTTGCAGTCTGTAGTTGTAAGTAGATGGAGAAACAACAAGAGGATCGCCATCAATTTCAGATGTGTTACTTGTGTGACTTTGCCAAGCAGCTGAAAAGCTGGTGTGATATGAGCAATGATCTGCTCGCCATACACCGCCTGAAAACACGAAAGCTGCCCTCCACCAGTTGAGAAAAAGTGTGTTTGTGGCAGATAGGTTGCCTGTGGCGGCAATAGAGATATTGCCATAACCACCACGGCCGTAGAGGAGACAGTTCCGCAGCACCACCGTAGAGTTGACGGCCACAGCCGGATCGGTCGTCGCGTTTGCCCCGCCCGCGTCGAACACGCAATAGTCGAACGTCGTGGCGGCCCCGGCGTTGTCCTCGAAAAACTTCCACGCTCCGCCATCAGAGCGCCCCTTAAACCAGCACCGCCGGAACGTCGACGCGGTGGTCCCCATCGAAAGGTCTCCGAATGCCGATCCGTCACCATTGTCGGCGAACGTCGAATCCTCGACGGTCATCTCCATCACCGTGCCTGAGTTGTTGATTCCGCTCCGGTTGTTGGTGATGGTGCATGAATACACCTCGGCCGAAGCGGTGACGTGGAGGGTTATCCCGTCGTCTCCGGCCCCGCGAACGACGCATCGGCGAACCACAATGTGGGCGTCCGATCCGGCGCTGATGCAGGAGTCCGGATGGTTCTCCACTACACAATCTTCAATCGTGTTCGTGCCGGCGCTCGCCTCCCACAATCCGGAGACTCCAGTTCCGCCTTTGAGATGGAGGAAGCTGGTTACAGTTCCTGTGCGAGTGCCACAGGAGACTGCCTCCGTCCTGGCTGATTGAGCGTCGATGATCGGAAGCTCACCCGAACCGTACGCCGTCAGCGTCATCCCGTTCGTCGGGAACGTGAAGTCCTCGTTCCACGTCCCTCCGCGGGCCAGATGAACGGTGTCCCCAACCGCATAGGTGCGCGTCTCGGCGTGCGTAAGGGTCTGCCAAGGCGTCGAGATTGACCCGTCAGCCGCATCGCTGCCGGAGTTCGACACGTAGTAGCTTGCACCAGACGCAGACAACGACAGAACAAGCGAAAGGACAAGGAGTTTCATCGAAGAAGTGAGGATGCCTTCCCGAACCAGACCTTATCGACGTAGCACAGGTTTTGCGCCACGTTATTCGTGTGATATGCGATGATTCCAACGCCTGTTGAACGGTCAACTCCAGCGGGAATTCCTCCCGTGATCGTCTCGGAGAACGCGGCGACACCGTTGGTGGTCAGCGAAACAAGAACGGAGTTGGTTCCGGTCAACTGGGCAGTCGCCCTGCATATCATGTTGCTAGCCATGACGAACGTCGTCGCTCCTGCGTTCGTAATTGAGTTGGCTACGACCAAGAACCGCAGCGCGTTGTCGATCTGCTCCGCGTAGATTCCGTCCACCGGAGCGGTGGTGGTTTTGCTGTCCTGGAGGCCAACACGCAGACGAATGCCAAGATTTGTGCTCTGCGAGTACCACGTTGCCCCCCACGACTCGTCCCCGGTCAGCACAATCGCTGCCGTGTCGCTGATGTATTGAGCGCCAGCGTCTGCGCTGGTAGTGTTCCGAACCCGGATGATTCCGTTGAGGCCGGCGACATAAATACCAGCAGACGACCCCAACGCGACGGCTCCTCCATTGATCACCCCGCCGGAGAGCAGCGGGAATCCGTAATAGGCCACGTTTGCCTCCGAGCCAGGCATGAACTCGGCTTCGACATAGTAGCTCAGAGGATTGTTGGCCGACGACCCCGAAGAAGCAGACGTGATTCGGCCATCTGAGGAGACGGTAACCGTCGCGTTGCTATACGTCCCAGCCGATACCCCAGAGTTGCGGATCGACAGTGTGGTCTGCCCGCTGGCCACGGTGTTGGTGATGCTGGCCGAGCTGACGATGTTGGTGACAGTCGTTCCGTCGGCCGTGATACTGCCGCCCGTTGACGTGGCCGCCTCCTTACGAAGCCAGGAGTTCACGACCCGGATACCGAGGGCCGCGTTGGTGCTTGTGGAGGTGTCGCAGGAGATCGCGATGCTGAACTGGACGTTGCTCGACCAAGTGACCGGGATGTTGGTCGCCACGATGGTTGCAGCGTATGCAGTTGACCCGAAATCGCCGTGCCCGATGGGCGTGCTGGACGAGTTCACGTTCTGCCCGATCTGAACGAGGCTCGCCGTCGTGGAGGACTCTCGGATCAGTTTGAAGTCAGCAGCCATCGGCCGTTGTGCAACGCCGGCCCCGGACGAGAACGCGTAGGAGTCACGAAATACCTGCGTTCCTCCAACCGAAACGTCCATGTACAGGGTCGCGGTCGTGCCGGAGTTGTTCGAGGCAATCAACGACCACCCGCCGTCGATGAACTTTCCGGTCGCAGCCGGAACGTCGTTGGAGCTGATGGTGGTCGAAAGGATCGTCCAGTTCGTGGACGAATCTCGGCCCTGCCAGGCTCCGAGTGAGTTTGTCACAAGGTACGTGTATCCTCCCGAACCGCCTCCTCCGGTAGCTCCGCCAACCCAATCAAGGTATCCTCCGGAGACCGAGAAGTAGTTGGTGTTCCACGACGAGATGGCATTGGAACCACCGGGAAGTGACTCGAACTTGGAGTAAAGCACACCAAGAGTCGGAGTCTGGTCGGTGACATTAGACCACGCAACGGAGTAAGTCAGGTTTGTCAACTGTCCAACGGCCAGCGCGGTCCGTTGTGCAGTCGCATCAGCAGCTGTGAGCAAGGTTCGGCCGGCCGAGGTGGACGTAAGGTTCGTTACAAGGCTACCATTGTGGTAGATCATATGGCCCGCCGCCGTAAGCGCAAGGGCTGATTGGAGAAGTTCCAGCCGATAGGCTTGAACGTCTACGTCGTATGTTACACCAAGAACAGATCTGGCGTCAGCCGCATTAGTGCCGACGGCCGTAACACCGATAGGAGAATCGAGAATCAACGTGCCGACCTCGGCCGTGGTGATCGTCAGGTTCGAGATTGTAGTCGAGCCTGAGAAGATGTTCGTGCCGGTGAACGTGTTGTTCCCGGCCGCCGTCACGTCGCCCGAGCCGGATTGCATTAGCAGTGTGTAGAAGGTCGGATCGATCTTGTTCGTCGTGATCGAGGAATTGACGATCGAGAAAGTGACGTTGGTCGTCACCACGGCCGGATCAATCTCTGTCGACAGACCGAAGTTCGGCGATGATACCGAAGAACCTTCAACGAAAATGATCGATGCATTAGTGCCGATGGCCGTGGCCGTAGCGGTCAGCAATCCCTGAGCGTTGGTGGTCCAGACTACCGAGGCCGTGTTGGTGATCTGCGGATTGGCGTACGGCAGGCCGTTGATCACCAGAGTGCCGCCGCCCGGTAGTGCGACTTGGTAGGTCGCGGCGCGTGAAGTCAACGCTGCGAAGAGGAGGAGAAGGAAGAGCTTCTTCATAGATTACTTTATCGTTAAAGCAGGTTGG
>CAYNZR010000032.1:0-6550 GCA_964401785.1 uncultured Candidatus Saccharibacteria bacterium | reverse complement strand
ATCCAAACACGCAAAAAATGGCTATAACCGGTTATCCACAGATTTCATAGCCGAAAAGGCTGAACATATTTTGAGGAGCTTTGCTCCGAAAAAATGTGAAGCCTGTACAGTTCCCGTAGGGAAAGATTCCCACCCCGGGCACAGATTTCTGAAAACAATTGACACATAATAAATTTAGTACTAATCTCAAGTTAGAAAAGTTGGGGAACTAAACCTCTATCAGTCAACAAACATACGAAGGAGTCAGCGTGAAAAGAAAAATTAGCGACAAGCAGATTTCGGCACTCAAATTCATGATCATTAGGGCGCCGACATCCGATCTTCTGAAACAGATCTTGATCCTGCTGATCAAGAATTCCAGAGGAATGACGTGTGATGTACAGATCACCATTTCAGCTGGCGAGGTGTTTAACGCGGAAGAAATCAACTCGATCGCATCAGATCTCGAGGGTGCGAGCAGTCTCAACGGACACATCAATCTGGGAGCCCTCGTACATCTGACCGGAAGCAAACTTGTTTTCTGCTATCACAACACATCGACCACTGAAGTATTTGCCTACACTTTCTGGCTTGCGAAGAAACCGCATTCGAAGAAGGCTAGGCAAGTTCGAGTGAGTAAGGAAATCCTCGACGGCGTCGACATCACGGAATCCGGGCTGTATCCTCATTGCTGAGACAGCACTTAGAGCAAGTGGACATTGAGGGCTACGCACGTCCAACGTTCGTGGCCCTTTTCATATCCAAATCCCTTCTTCCATTCACCCATATTTAGGTGTATCATTCATAAATATGAAAAAACAAACTTTATTATATGTAGTAGGTCTAATTATTATAATAATAGCAGTGGTAATTTACGTTGATCGTCGAGGGATAAACAAGCAAGGCAATGCTTATCCCGTAGAAGACACCAACCCAACAAATAGCGGTGGAACTGTCACCGAAAATCAGATAAATTCAAACAACGCTACAAATGGTGGTCAGTATTCACCAAATCAATCATCACCTGTTCAGACTGGTGGAGTTTCAAAAGCTGGTGATGAGCCACTTACTTCTCCTTCTATAATATCGTTCAAAATCACCGCCCCAGAGAACAATACTTCATGGAAAATCGGTAGTACCCAAACAATCAAATGGGATCTGGGAGGGATTATTTCTTCAAAATTCAAATACGCCGTCTATCTAGGTGACAATATCATTGCAGAAACAAACGCTTCTTCAACTGGCAAATATTCTTTTGTTATCCCACAAACAACCTTGAGAGGTGGCTCGATAGTCACGATTGAACCAGGCAATTACAAAATGAGCCTAGCGATCTTCGATGGTAATACCTCATCAAATCCAAACTCACCTCTTGGCAAACTCGTCCTCCGAAGTTCGAACAATGTAACTATCCAGCTCACAAAATAGATCATTTTCCGTGATTCCTCTTTCTTTCGCCAAAATCTTTGATAATTTGGCCGAATTCTTTGCGGTCAAAATCTGGCCAAAGTGTCTGGGTAAAAAACAATTCACTATACACACTCTGATATGGCAAGAAGTTTGACATGCGACACTCACCTCCCGTCCGAATAATGAGATCCGGATCAGACATTCCACAAGTCCAAAAATATTTTTCAAATGAATCTTCGTTAATTTTTTCTATTTCATCTTTTGGCAATTTGGCAATCTTCTTTACAGCATCGATAATCTCAGCCCTACCACCATATGACAAAGCTACCGTGAGAGTAAGTGGGCTATTATTCTTTGTTACCTCAGTAGCATTGTCGAGCATTTTTCTAAAATTTTCTGGAAACATTGTGAGGTCACCAGCAAATTTTAATTTCACACCTTCTTTTAGAAGTGAGTCAATCTCATTGGACAAAGCGTAGGTCAGAAGTTTCATTAGAGCACCGACTTCTTCCTCGGTTCTTTTCCAATTTTCAGTTGAAAAAGCGTAAACGATTGCCTCATTTATGCCCACCTCTTTTATCCAACCGAGGACTTCCTTGAGTTTTTTGTAGCCTTCTTTATGTCCTTCAATACTTATTTTTCCATTGTGTTTGGCCCAGCGACGGTTACCATCCATGATTATACCGAGACATTTGATCTTATTATGACCTAGATTCATAAATTAATATAATATTGTAAAATCAGAAAAACTGCCAGTCGGCTCAGACCAAGAAATCCTTACATTTTTTACTTTTGACAAAATAGAGCCTCGGTTGAGATATTTCACATAATCATTCAGTATACTTTCTTCTCCTTCCGCTATAACATTTACAGATCCATCTTTCTGGTTTTGGACGGTACCCACAAGTCCAAGTTTGCGTGCTTTACGTTGTGCAAAATCGCGGTACATTACCATTTGAACTCGACCACTAATCGTTGCTTGAAGTTGTTTTTTCATGAAACTATTAAAATTTAATTATATCAATTTAGCACAATTTTCCCTAAAAAACTCCTACGATGCTCTTTGAGCAATCCATACTTCTTGATCGCATCATAATGTTTTTTTGTTCCATAACCCTTGTGGATTTCAAAACCATAATCTGGATATTTTTTACCAAGTTTTATCATCTTTCTATCGCGTAGGACTTTTGCAGTTATGGAGGCAAGAGCAATTACCATCTCCTTTTCATCACCCTTTATAATAGTTTTTTGATCGTTGTATTCTAGTGGAGCTTTGAGACCACCATCGAGAAGAACTGTGACTGATTTTGGATCTATTTTTAGAGCCAAAAGAGATTTGCTCAAAGCGGTTTTGATAGCATATGAAAGTCCTTTATTATCAATAATTTTTTCGCTCTGAAAAGTGACACAAAAATCCACCAAACCTGCCCGTTTTGCCTCATTAATTATTGCAAACCATTTTTCGCGGGATTTTTCATTCAATTGTTTCGACTCTTTGACCTCACGAAAAATCTTCCTTGCTTTCGGATCCAACAAAACAAAAGTTCCGACCGCAACTGGCCCAGCTATGGGTCCACGACCAACTTCATCTATTCCTATTAAATATTTCATATGCCGAGGTTGCACCTCGGTAGAAATATGACATTCATTTAAATATAAAACAATATACAATAAAGTTTCCTCTTTGATATACTTCAAATATGAGTAAATTTACGCATTTGCATACCCACTCCCACTACTCACTATTGACCGCCCTACCAAAGATCGATGATTTGGTAAAAGAAGCCAAGAAGTACGCTATGACTTCACTCGCTCTTAGCGACAGCGGCAGCCTGTATGCGGCTATTGAATTTTACAAGGCCTGCAGGAAAAATGAGATCAAGCCTATCATTGGCGTAGATTTTTACGTTGCCACACGATCAAGAAAGGACATGCAGGCAGGTATAGACAATAGGAGAAGTCGTCTTGTACTTTTGGCAATGAATGAAATTGGCTACAAAAATTTGGTCAAACTTGTTACTGACTCCAACCTCGAAGGTTTCTACTACAAACCGCGCATAGACAAAGAATTGATAGAAAAATACAATGAGGGACTTATTGCCATTTCACCATCTTTTTCTGGAGATATCGCCCTTTCTCTAAAAAGTCGCAACCATGACAAAGCAAAAGAAGTAGCCCAATTTTACAAAAAAATCTTTGGACCAAAAGACAATCTCGAATCAAACCGCCTTTACATCGAGATTACTCGACACCCAGAGATCGACGGCCATGAGGACAATATGAAAGCGCTCATAGACTTTGCCAAATCAGAAAATATCCCCATCATGGCTGCTCATGATGTCTATTATTTGCACCAAGAAGATCGTTTTGCTCGAGAGACCTTGGTTCGGGTCAATTCGCACAGTGATTCATCAGAAAAGATTTCTGATAGTGATGAAGACGATTTCTCTTTCATCTCAGGAGAGCGCGCCACCGAACTATTCAAAGATATTCCTGAAGCGATAGACAATACTGCCAAAATAGCAGAGCAATGCAATCTAGAAATAAAACTTGGCAATTGGGTCTTCCCTGCATTTACAGTCGAGAGTGGTCGGACACCAGACGATGAGTTGCGCCATCTCGTCTTCGAAGGCTTTGCAAAAAGAAATGTTATACAAACCGATGAACTTATCAAACGTGCCGAGTATGAACTCAAAATTATCAAAGACAAAGGTTATTCACCATACTTTCTCGTTGTGGCAGACATGCTTCGTTTTGCAAGAGAAAATGGCATTCTTTCCAATATTCGAGGATCGGTCTCCGGATCATTGGTTACTTTCCTATCCGGTATTACAAATATCAACCCAATCGAATACGAAATTCCATTTGAAAGATTCCTCAACCCCGATCGACCGTCAGCGCCCGATATCGATATGGACTATGCCGACGACCGACGTGATGAAGTTATCGACTATGTCCGTCGCAAATATGGCGCAGACAAAGTTGCTCAGATCGGAACATTCGGAACTATGATGGCGCGTGGTTCTGTCCGCGATGTAGCAAGAGCAATGGGTTATAGCTATGACATTGGTGATAAGATTTCCAAACTCATTCCCATGGGTTCACAAGGTTTCCCAATGACTATCGATCACGCTCTCGAACAAGTCCCCGAACTAAAAGAACTCTATGACAATGACGAAGATACAAAGAAGATCATCGATATGGCAAAGAAGATCGAAGGGTGTGCAAGACATATCGGCGTACACGCTGCCGGCGTGGTCGTCGCCCCTACCGAACTCACTGATTTTACCCCACTCCAATATGATCCAAAAGGTGAAGGCAAGATCATCACTCAATACGACATGTATTCGATCGAAGAAGCAGGCCTACTCAAGTTTGACTTCTTGGGACTCAAGAACCTTACGATCATTGCTGACGCTATAACTAGAGCAAAAAAGATCGATGGTGTAGAAATAAACGTAGACACGATACCCGTCGATGATAAGAAAACTTTTGAAATGTTGGCTCGAGGTGAGACAGCTGATCTTTTCCAATTGAACGGCGACGGTATGACAAGATTTTTGAAAGAGCTCAAACCATCAACTATTCACGACATCAACGCTATGGTTGCCCTATATCGTCCAGGACCTATACAATTCATCCCAGACTATATCGCCCGTAAACATGATCCGTCATTGGTCAAATATCTCGACCCTTCTCTAGAAAAAATCCTCAAGAAAACTTATGGCGTTCTCGTCTACCAAGACGACCTTCTCATCATGGCCCACGATCTTGCTGGATATAGCTGGATAGAAGTAGACAAATTCCGCAAAGCTGTCGGTAAGAAAATTCCCGAGGAAATGGCAAAGCAAAAAGAAAATTTCATCTCAGGATGTATCAAGCACAGCAAATGGTCAGAGAAAAAAGCAAAAGAAATTTGGAAATGGATCGAGCCTTTTGCAGCTTACGGTTTCAACAAAGCACACTCAGTATCATATGGCCGTGTCGCCTATCTTACCGCCTACCTCAAAGCTCATTTTCCAGAAATATATCTTTCAGCAGTTCTGACATCAGAACAAGGTGAGACGGAGAAAGTGGCAGAGACAATAGCAGAATGTAAACGATTGGGTATTCCTGTTCTGCCACCTGATATTAATGAAAGTTTTAGTCAGTTTACGGTGGTTAAAGAAGCGAAACAAATTAATATCAGCGAAGTACCTACGAAACATGACTTTCATAACCGAACGGTGTCGGAGCCTGCTGGCTCCGCACCTCACTCTCGGCCACCTACGTGGCCTCCGAGAGTCGGTTCTGAAAATCATGTTTCTTCGGTACCTCTCAATACCAATCAAAACTACACCTACCGCATACGTTTTGGACTGGTGACAATCAAAAACTTCGGTCAAGGCATATCGACAGCAATAATTGACGAGAGAAAAAAGAATGGAAAATACAAATCAATTACAGACTTTTTGGACCGAGTAAAAGATCGCAACTTAAACAAAAAATCACTGGAATCACTGATCAAAGCTGGAGCGCTGGATTGCTTTGGAGTCGATCGTGGTATTTTGCTCGGAAATATTGATCTAATGCTCGAATACAACAAAGAAGGCCAAAAACACAATTCTGATCAAAGTTCACTTTTTGGCGGACTTAGCCATGATGCCAATATTCCGAGTCTGAAATTGATCGAAACAGAAAAAGTCGACATGAAGGAGAAACTTGCTTGGGAAAAAGAGTTACTTGGTTTGTATGTATCAGGACACCCGCTAGAAAAATTCCGAGCAGTGATCGAAAAGAAAGAGATGAATATAAAGAAGGCTCTGGAAACTTGCAAAGATGATCAGGTTGTTATCTTTGCAGGAATAATAAATGAAGTACGACTTGTCCAAACCAAGAATAATGAAACGATGGCATTCATAGAGATTGCTGACTTCTCTGGAAATGCCGAAGCAGTGGTCTTCCCTAGGACTTACAAAGAAAATAAGGATCTCATAGTTGCGGACAAGTGTCTAGCGATCAAAGCAAAAGTAAATACCAGAAACAACGAAAAGGGTTTTGTTATTGAGAGAGTGAAGGGGTTGTGATCATTCTGATGTAAATTATTTAACAAAAAAACCAAGCTCTATGCTTGGTTTTTTTGTTTTTGCCTCGTTTGGTAACAAACGGCGAAACTTGTCAT
>CAYNZR010000031.1:0-6742 GCA_964401785.1 uncultured Candidatus Saccharibacteria bacterium | reverse complement strand
AAATGATAATGGCTTCTGATAAGAATATTCTCAAGCCTGGTAACAATGATCCTACTGTTGTTGCAAAGATGCTCGATATCGTACTTGGTTGTTTCTGGGTTACAAAATTGGTTGCTGGTGCAAATGGTGAGGGTAAGTATTTCGAAACACCCGATGCTGCTATTTTGGCAAATAGTTTTGGAAATCTTGATCTTCGAGCAAAAGTCAAAATTCTCCCTCCAGAAAATGCAAAGTATGCAAAGTTCGAAGGTAAACTCTTCGAAACTACAGTTGGTAGAATACTATTAAATAATATTCTTCCTGACGACTATCCATTCATCAATGAGGAAATAGGTAGAAAATATCTCGGTCAGATCATCGATGATATGATCATTCTTCGCGGTGCAGAGAATGTTGCTCCAATCTTGGATAAGATCAAACAGTTTGGATTTAGTTATGCTACATATTCTGGTACAACATGGGGTATTGATGACATCATGGTGCCTGATGCAAAGAAAGCAATCGTTGCAAGAGGTAAGGCACAAGCAGATATTGTCAACAAACAATTTGAAGAAGGTCTTCTAGCAGAAGAAGAAAGAGTTCGTAAGCATGTCGAGATCTGGCAAAAAACAAAAGGTGAGGTTGAAAAGGCTATTCCTCAATCTTTGGACAAAATGGGTTCGGTTTACGATATGATCACATCTGGTGCAAGAGGATCTCTTTCACAGATTACTCAGATGGTCGGTATGAAAGGTCTTATTGCCTCAGTTTCTGGAGAAACAATCGAATTTCCAATTCTATCTTGTTCGAAGGAAGGTTTGACTCCGATTGAGTATTTCATTACTACTCACGGTTCACGCAAAGGTTTGACAGATACTGCTCTCAACACTGCAAAAGCAGGATACTTGACCAGAAAGCTATTCGTGGTCGCTCAAGATGTTGTTGTTTCAGAAGATGATTGTGGTACGTCTGCATTCATCACAATTCACAAACAGACTGCGTCTGGTCTAAATATCCCTCTATCAAAGACTATTCGTGGTCGTATCATTGCCGAAGATATCAAGACTGCAGATGGCAAAGTATTGTTCGCAAAGGGTCATATGCTTTCAAAGAAAGATGCTATCAAAGTCGAAGAATCAGGTGTTAGTGATGTGAAAGTTCGCTCACCATTGTCTTGTAAGACTGTCAGAGGAGTTTGTGCAAAATGTTATGGACTTGATTTGGGTAAGAATGGCCTAGTAAGTCTCGGTGAGGCAGTAGGAACAGTTGCAGCGCAAGCAATTGGTGAGCCTGGTACTCAGCTTACAATGCGTACGTTCCACGCTGGAGGAGCCGCTTCCCAAGGCGGAGATATCACTTCTGGTTTGCCACGCGTCGAAGAAGTTTTCGAAAAGAGACGTCCAAAGAATCCTGCAGTAGTAGCAACTGTAAACGGAGTTGTTACAGGTATGAAGGATCAAGGCAAAGAGAAGACAATATTTGTTATTCCTGAGATCGAGGACAAGGGCAAGACCAAGGCATCAGAAGTGGAATATACATTCCCATATCGCCGAACAGTCATGGTCAAAGTCGGTGACAAGGTCAAAAAGGGTCAACTCCTAACAGATGGTTCTGCTGATATTGATGAGGTCTTCGAATATGGTGGTGAAGAAATGGCAAAAGATTATGTTATTTCTGAAGTCAGTAAAATTTACGAATTGCAAGGTGAGACTGTGGCAAGGAAGCACATTGAGCTCATAGTAAAACAGATGTTCTCACGTCGTCGAATCTCTGATGCTGGTGATACAAATCTCACCGAAGGTATGGTTGTCGATGAGATCCAATTGTCCGAAGAAAATGCAGAGGTCAAAGCAAGTGGTGGTTCTCCTGCAAAAGCAGAAAAGATGGTTATGGGTATCACGGAGACTTCGCTTTCAAGAAAGAGTTTCTTGTCTGCCGCTTCATTCCAACACACAACAAGAGTTCTTATTTCAAACTCTGTTCGTGGTGCAACGGATGATCTGACTGGTCTTATGGAAAATGTCATCATCGGTCGTCTAGTACCCGCTGGCTCCGGCTACCCTGGTTCTCCAAAGAAAGAGATGGTAGATGCTTTGAGGGGTGCGGATGTAGTAGGAGAGGATGAGGTGTAGGTTTGAGGTAATAGGTAAGAGGTTATAGGTAAAACAAGGTGGCCTTCGGGCCATTTTGTTTAGTTGTGTTTATTTATCAATAATGTACAATATGTACATTATGAAAATAATTACTACGACTCAAGCTCGTAAGACTATTGGAAAAATGATAAATCAGGTCAAATATTACGGAGAAGTATTTGGAATAGGTCGAAGAAACTCGATCGATGCTTTGCTCATTCAATTTCCAGAATCCTATAACAAGGATCTAAATGATATTACAAATGCAAATGCAAATTCAAGGAGTTTTGATTTTCTGAAAAATGAACCAGAAACTTACTCATTATCCGATTTAAAAGAGACCTATGTCTAAAGGAGAGATTGTATTAATTCCATTTCCGTTTACTGATCTCTCTGGCAAAAAGATGAGACCAGCCTTAGTTTTACATAGTGACAAAAAAGGAGAAGATTGTATCGTCTCATTTATATCCTCAGTTCAATCTGCGAGAGTAGGAAGGTTCGATATTCCTATCTATCCATCAGTTTCAAATGGCATAAAATCTCACTCGGTGATTAAAATAAATAAAATCGCAACATTACAAAGAAAACTAATTTTGGGTAAGTTGGGTACTTTGGAAATTGATTATTTGACCAAGGTAGACAAAATTCTTGTAGATTTGTTTAAGATCTAGTGTTAGCATTCATTTTATAAGCTATACTTTTAGTATGAATCGCACCAATGTCGAAGAAATAAAAGCTCGAATACCCATAGAGGAACTCATTGGTTCATATGTGAAGGTAGAAAAATCTGGCAAATCTTACAAGGCTAGATGTCCTTTTCATAATGAAAAAACCGCATCATTTTTCATTTCTCCTGAACGTGGTGGTTACTACTGTTTTGGTTGTGGAGCCAAGGGCGATATCTTTTCTTTTGTCGAGCAGTTCGAAGGTCTCGATTTCAAAGGTGCACTCAAGATTTTGGCAGAGAGAGCTGGAATACCGCTTGTTGTAGATCAGAAAACTGATAGCGAAAGAGACCAACTTTTTAAAATAACTGAGGAAGTTGCAAAATATTTTGAAGAGCAATTTTCAAAATCAAAAGAGGCTCAGGATTATATAAAGGGCAGAGGTATAAAACCAGAAACAAGACAAGCTTTTAGGATTGGTTGGGCTCCAGAGGGTTGGCAAAATTTGTTGAATTATCTCAAGAAAAAAGGTTGGAATGAAAATGTAATTGAAAAAGCAGGTTTTATAAAAAAAAGCGAAAAAAATGATGATGGCGTTACTGGTAAGAGAATTCAGACATCTTCGTCTGTAGTTTCATCTGTATCTGCGCCTGCACCAACCCCTGCAGTGCCCCGATATTACGATCGTTTTCGTGGCAGAGTTATTTTCCCTATAACAGATTCTAGTGGCAGGGTAGTCGCTTTTACAGGAAGAATCTTGCATGATGATGGCAAATCCGCAAAATATCTAAATAGTCCAGAGACACCCATTTTTACAAAATCTCAGATCCTGTTTGGTCTCGACAAAGCAAAAAGTGAAATAAAAAGACTCAATTATTCCATTTTGGTAGAAGGTCAAATGGATCTGGTTTTGTCACATCAAGTAGGAGTCAAAAATACGATAGCCGCATCGGGTACCGCACTTACCGATCAAGTATTGGATGAGGCTGGTGTTGTCAGTAACTTGGGCATGGTGAGACGTCTTAGCCCAAATATGATCATCGCTTTGGACTCAGATAAGGCTGGTAGGACTGCTACAATGCGTGCTGTAGCTGCTACAGCGCTCGGTATGGGTATGTCCGTAAAGATTGCTGATGCTAGTGCAGATGGTTATGGAGGCAAGGATCCGGCCGATCTTATAGTCCAAGATCCGGAAATTTGGAAAAATGTCTTGAAGAATGCCAAACATGTAATCGAATTTGAATTGACCAATATAATGAGGGATGTTACTGATCCGCGTCTCTATGGTCGCTCTATCCGTGACCGAATCTTTCCATTTTTGTCAAAGATTGATAGTGATATGGATAAAGCCTATTATCTAAAAATAATTGCCGAAAAAGCCAAATTGAATGAACAATCTGTTTGGGATGATTTGCGAAAATATGAAAAGGCAAACAAAGCGCAGGTAGTAACACAAAATAGTCAAAATAATATTTCCTCTAACAATCTTAAGAGTGGTTCAAATAATTCGATTGAAAAAATAACAAATCGTTTTGATTTGGTTGAAAGAAGAATGTTTGGTTTGCTTCAAGTTATGGAAAATGGGGCAATAGCGGGGGAACAAGGGTTCGCGGAGAAGGTAAAAGGTTATAGGGAACAGGTAAAAAAGATTGCGGGCAATACTTATGAAGAAATTATAAAAAGGATTGCACCAATACTGAGCGATGTAACTTTTGAGGCAGAATCTCTGTATGGAAATGATAAAGGCCGTTTAGAGATTCACATGAAAGAACTTTTGAAAAATTTTGAACTTGATTTTATTAACGATGAATTATCTAAGGCAATGACGGATCTTCGTCAGGCAGAAAAAGATGGTAAAAACGATGTTGTCGCCGAACTTGCCAAAAAATGCCAGGTTTTGTCTATAAGGAAGGCGGAGTTGAGTAGGGTTTAGTTAAACTTTCTTAAGTTAAATTTTAATAATCAATAAACTTTACAAGAGGTTTGTCATGTGATTAAATTCACACAGAAAGGACACTGACTCATGAAGAGGAATTCGATCATTTTGTTGGCGGCTATCGTCGTTGTGGTACTTTTTGTTCCACCGGTCATTTGGTTCTTCAAACAAGAGCAAAAGTGTTGGATCTTCAGAAATACGATGCGGGAAAATGGCATCGTGTTGGAGTATCAGACGAATCTTCCAATTCAAAATCCTGATGGTCTCGGAAATTGGAAGCTGTTCGGAGATACGATTACCATCCGACAAGGTGGAACGGTTACCAAGATCAGCGAGGTTGATGGTAAGTACCTCGTTTGGTATGAACCGAGGTTTCTCTCAAATGAGGAGCCACGGTATCGTGGTGCATTGTTTCTTTGGGATTCAGGGAACTATGATGATACTTTGCAAAGGCAAAGATCGGTTCGGGTTGCTGCAACCAACGCCTTGGTACGTATCCAAAAAGATGTAAAGTAAGCTACGTTACCAGGTGTGTTTGATTCGCTCGTGGAAATCGCTCCCGGGCGATTTTCATATATAGAGGTATGCCAATTTTATAGATTGGTTGCAAGTCCAGATTGAATGATTAATGCATACCGATGTTACTGCATCCGCTTGCATATTCCCTAAAAATCCTTTAAAATCAGGCTTAATTAATAATAATCTCTTTTGTATGGCCAAAACAAAAAAAGCGACCAAAACGGCTCGTAAGAACTCACCAGCTCGAAACAAGAGTCAGGTTTCTCGTCCAAAGAAAGCAGTTGCAAAGGTTTCATCGAAGAAACCCGTAAAGAAAGAGGTCAAGATGAACAAAGCGGACAAGGCCAAAGATTTCGAAACTCGCGCAAATAAACTCATTCAAAAAGGTCGTGATCGAGGATTCGTCACTTATGATGAGATCCTAAAAGAGTTTCCTCAGATCGAAAACGATATTCTTTTCTTGGATGAACTCTATGCAAAATTGGTAACTGCAAATGTTGATGTTCTCGAAGGTGGGGGATTGCTCGAAGTGGAAGATCTAAGTGGCAAGAAGAATCCATCAATGTCTCGTGGTGGTTCGGATTCTGCTTATGATTCTATCCAGATGTATCTCAAAGAGATCGGCCAGTATCCTCTTATCAATGCTTCCCAAGAAAAAGAGCTTGCAAAGCGTATCTTGGCCGGTGATACAGAAGCAAAGAATCTTTTGGCAAAAGCTAACCTCAGATTGGTCGTTTCTATTGCAAAAAAATACGTTGGTCGTAGTCCAGATCTTACTTTGCTTGATCTCATCCAAGAGGGTAATCTTGGCCTATTCCGCGCTGTAGACAAGTTCGATTGGACCAAAGGTTTCAAATTCTCAACATATGCAACATGGTGGATTCGTCAAGCTATCACCCGTGCTCTTGCAGACCAGTCTCGCACGATTCGTGTTCCAGTTCACATGGTTGAGACGATAGCAAAATACAAGCAAGTCGTAAGACGTCTTAGTCACGAACTTGGTCGCGAGCCTTTGGCTGATGAGATTGCTATGGAGATGGATATGGATGTCGAAAAGATCTATCAGATCGAAAAGATCGAGCAAGATGTCGTCTCTCTCGAAAACCCAGTTGGTGATGATGGTGACGATGGTAAGTCAACTTTGCAAGACTTCATCCCAGACGACAAAATTTTGTCTCCAGACCAAGAGTCATCTCGTAGAATTTTGCGTGATCAAGTCAATATGATTCTCGATGATCTTTCCGAAAAGGAGCGCAAGATCCTAGAGATGAGACATGGTCTAAATGATGGTATTACTCATACACTTGAAGAAGTAGGAAAAGAATTTGGTGTTACTCGAGAGCGTATTCGTCAGATTGAGGCAAAGGCCCACGAAAAGATCCGCCAACACGAAAAGATCAACCAATTGAAAAACTATTAGTTAGGGAATAGGAATAGGGAAAAGGTAAGAGGTAAGAGGTAATTCTAACTTCTAACTTAACCTCTTACCTATTACCTTTTACCTACTACCT
>CAYNZR010000030.1:0-6986 GCA_964401785.1 uncultured Candidatus Saccharibacteria bacterium | reverse complement strand
AACGTAGTTGCGGCGATGATAGTCCTTCGGGGCAAAAGTAGCTTGCCGCCAGAACAAAGGATTCAAGAAAAGACCCAAAATAATGAATATTTATACAAAAAAGCCAGACTAAAAACTGGTTTTTTTGTTGATTGGTTATGCTTTGTATGAGACAATTGGTATACAAAAATATGAAAAACTTCATAAAAACCATCAGATCGAGTATCTATGATCCGCACTTTTACAAGTCTCTAGAATCAAAAAACACTTCATCTGCTTTCAGTTATTTTATAAAGCTCAACATAATAGTCGCTTTGATTTTTAGTCTAGGCATATCAATAGCGTTTGTTCCTCTTGCGCTTATTGTTACAAACGAGGCGAACATGAACAAAGTCACCCAATTCTTTCCACAGGAATTGGAAATTCAGATCAATAAAGGCCAAGCTTATTCCAATATTTCTGGACCATACAGTATTCCAATTAATTCAAAAATGATAGGTGATAAACAGGACAAATTTGAGAACAAAAAACTGATCACAATTGATACAACAAATGATTTTAGTTTGGATAGATTTGAATCAAGCAATAGTATCGCTTATCTCTCAAAGGATTATTTGGCTTATGTAGAAAAAAATGGACAAATAAATATACAACCTCTCAAAGGTCTCTGGGATATGACTATCAGTAGAACTAGTATAAATTCCTGGGTTAGTTCTGTTATCCCTTATATTCGAGCATTGATACCTCTCGCTATAGTGGGTCTCATATTGATGTCTTTTGCTTCAGTATTTATTGGAAATATTATTTTCACTCTCATTGCTTCTCTTATTGTATTTACGATTGAAAGTATAAGAAAAAATAATTGCGAATTTAATTTGATTTTCAAAAGAGCACTTCACGTGGTGACTGCAGTAGTCTTACTAGATCTTGTGTTGTTTGTATTCCATTTTGGAGCGATTTGGTTGGTCAATATTATTTTGTTTCTGTGGTTATATTATTCAAACATTAAAGCCGTATCAAAATAATGGATTCTTGGTCAAAAAAGAGAAAACTAATTTATGGTTTGATCGGTATATTTATTGTTGTGGTTATCATTGCTCTTCCTCTTTATCTTTTGTTTTACAAATCTCCGACTTGTTTTGATGGCAAGAAAAATGGTGGTGAGCAAGGTGTCGATTGTGGCGGTAAATGTACCAAACTATGTCAATCTGAGTTCATACCTGCAACTGTTGCTTGGGCGAGGATAGAAAATGTGGTTCCGGGTATATATAATGCTGGTGCTTATATAATAAATCCAAACAATCAGGGTGAGGCCAAAGATGTTCCATACACTATGTCTCTTTTTGATGATGATGGAATGCTTATTGTAGAAGTTAGAGGCAAAGTTACCATCCCTCCAAATCGCAATACCATGGCTTTTTCGGGACTTATCAATGTTGCCAAAAGCATACCGAAAAAAGTCCTTTTCCAATTTAGCCAAGCACCTGACTGGAATAAAAAAGCCGACACATTGTCGTCTGTGGTAGTAGTCAAGAAAGATTACAAAGAAGAAGGAAATAATTCTTCATTGATAGTTGGTCTCAGAAATGATGGTCTCAATATTCTAAATAACATCGGAGTATATGCAATCCTGCATGACAGTGATGGTAATACCATAGGTTTTTCTAAGACAAAAGTTGATTCTATATTGCCTAAGTCTACGGTAGATGCTCCATTTACTTGGAACACAAATCGTCAGGGAAAGGTAGTTTCCATAGAAGTGTTATATGTGGCAGAATAGGTCTGTGAATATCACATCTTTCTTTTTGCAAAATAAAATAGATACAAGCACCGAATCGTCAAAGTTTGATTGGTGGATATTTTTGCTTACCATACCTCTATTGATGGCAGGTCTTGCGACGATGCACTCGTTCTCTCACGACAACTCTTTTGCATACCATCAGATGATTGTTATAACCATATCTCTCTCTTTCTTCTTTGGTATCGGTTATTTTTTGGATACAAAAATTTTGCGTTCAACAAAAGTCTCGGTTATTTTGTTTTCGGTTATTGTTGTGCTTCTAGGATCTTTGACGGTTTTGGGAACGATATCTCACGGTGCAAAAAGTTGGTATGACCTAGGCTTCTTGTCATTTCAGCCATCTGATTTTGCCAAAGTAGCACTCATTATAATCTTGGCAAAATATTTTTCTAGACGGCATATCGAGATAGCAAATCTAAAACACATCATTGTCTCTGGGCTTTATGCTTTTGCATTTTTCTTTTTGGTTTTGCTTCATCCGGATCTCGGTTCGGCGATGATTATCGGTCTCATCTGGCTCGGTATGATCATGGTCTCTGGAGTCTCAAAAAAGCATCTTCTAGGAATGATAGTTCTGGCTATTATTGCTTTTGTATTGCTTTGGTCATTTGCCTTCAAAGAATATCAAAAAGACCGTATTCGAAATTTTATTGATCCATTATCTGATATACGAGGATCAGGCTACAATGCCTATCAATCTACCATTGCGGTTGGTTCGGGCTATTTTGTAGGTAAAGGTCTCGGTTACGGTACACAATCGAGGCTAAATTTCTTGCCTGAATACCAAACCGACTTTATTTTTGCAGCTTTTGCAGAAGAGTGGGGTTTTGTTGGGGTTATAATATTTTTTATCGTATACGGTTCGGTTGTCATGAGGATCATCTATTTGGCAACCAAAGGATCATCAAATTTTGAAATACTATTTGGAGCTGGTGTCGCTATATATTTTATCGTTCATCTACTCATTAATGTTGGGATGAATATTCAGCTATTGCCGGTTACAGGAACACCTCTGCCATTCATGAGTTATGGGGGATCACATATGCTTTCAGAGTATGTTCTATTGGGTATTTTGGTTGCAATGAAGCGACATTCGAGAACAATGCATCGAGATATGGCAAAAAATGAATTTATTGGGCCACAATAGGTCATTTATCCACAGTAATAGACTGTTGCAGTAAATAAGATGCTATAATTTATTCAAATGGAAAATTTTCTTGATTCAAGCATATTGCCTGGTGATTCTGTGCCAAAGCATGTGCACAGAAAACTATTTGTTATTTTGATAATTATTGTCTTGGTCGCAGTCGGAATACTTGTGAGCCTACTCTATTACTCAAAGGGTAATGATGCTACGGTTGTTACTCCGGGTGTAAGTGTTGATCCTTCGATTAATAATCTAAAACAATATCAGGTTAATATTTCAGCGCAAGAGAAAGCGGAGTCTTTGAAAGATTTATCAAAATATGAAGTACCTATTTCTGATAACGATAAGGCCAGCGCTTTGAATAATTTGCAAAAATATTCAACAAAAAAGTAATAATTAATAATGATAAAATAATATTATGAATAACCTTAGTATAAAAAAAGTTGCAACAGTTTCAGGATTGTTTTTAGGAGCATTTGCGTTTTCAGTTTTGGCAGCAAATTGGACGGAGGCTCCATGTGCCGCTCCTGGTTGTAATACTGGAGCACCAATCAATGTGACAGATACTGAACAGACTAAAGCAGGTAATTTGATTTTGAATAGAAGTCTGAGTGTTGGTAAGGATACTAAGGCTATCGACGGATACAACTTTGACGTTTCAGGATTTAGTATTTTCGATGGTATAAAAGTTGCTGGTTTGACAGAAACAACAAATTTAATGGTTAAGTCTGCTGGTTCAGATGGTAATGTTCTTACACGAGGTGTAGATGGTTTGGCAGAGTGGAAGGCGCCTGCAAATACTGGATTGACTTCGCTTACTGTTTCGACTTTTCAAGTCATCATTCCAAGAGGTGAAAATAATGTAACAGTCAGAACAGCTACAACAGATACAGCATTTCTTTTCTGTGCTATTTCAAAAATGGATAACTTCGCAAACTCCGATCGTGATAATTCTAGTTGCGCAGTAGAGAAGTTAACTGATGGTAAATGGAAAATTACTGGTAAAAGAGGGGATGATCCAGATTGGGTGTGTGCGATGACTTGTTTCAAATAGCTCTTATCATACAAACAAAAAAGCAATCTCGAGATTGCTTTTTTGTTTGTGATAGAAATTTTATATCTTATAGAACCCTTCGTTTTCTTCGATCATCCTATTGAAAGCGTATTTTTCTACTATTCTTTCACGAAGAGCATTACCATATCGTTTGCGCTCTTCTGGATGTTCGATCATAAAGGAGATCGCGTGAGCAAGCTCTTTTGCATTCCTTGGTTGGATGAGTATGCCAGACTTCATGTCTTCGACAATCTCCGGTATACCTCCTACGGTCGTAGCCACGGTTGCAATACTTGCCATGCCGGCTTCGAGTATAGTATATGGCAGACCTTCCTTTATAGAAGGTAATACAAAGACGCTGACTGCTTTGAGATATTCGCTCGCATTATCTATCCGTCCTGTCAAGAAGATTTTGTTTTCGAGTTTATTGGCCTTTATTGTTGTTTCGATGAGCTCTTTGTCATCACCGTCTCCGATAATTAGACATATTGTATTTGTCTGTTGTTCACCGATGAGGCTCATAGCTTCGATCAAATATTGCAAACCTTTGTTTGGATGAAGTTCGGCTATTGTAGCAACAACATTTTTCTTGTAAAAATCTACTAGATTCATGCCTATTATTTTTGCTAAAGCCTGTTTTGCTCCATCGACAGAGACGAAGGTGATCGGCTTTAGGCCGAGAGGGACGAGTCTAACTTTGTCTTTTACTCCAGGGAATAGTAGAGCTTGTTTGTATTCTTTGTCAGATAAGACGATAGTTATATGTGACAATAACATCGTAATCCATGAGAACAAGGCAATACTTGCTTTTTCCCATATAGGTCTGGATTCGTTGAAAGTCCATCCGTGTACCGTGGTTATGATCCTTTTTACTTTTAGAAGCCTGCCGGCAAGTGATCCTAGACCAGCAGCTTTTGGACTGTGAAGATGGATAATGTCTGGTTTTTTGTTTTTGATGACATTGTATATTTCTTTGAATGAACCAGCGTCTTTGTTTAGGTTCATGTCACGTGACATGTTTGCAATAGAAAAGGTGTATATACCAGCTTCTTCGAGTTTGGTCTTGAGCAATCCTTCACCACCGAGAGCTACCCAGACTTCGTGACCGCGATTTTTCATAGACGTTGAAAGGTCGAAGACGTGCCTCTGTGCACCACCCCAGTTAGATTTGGTAATGACGTAAAGTATTTTCATTACTCTAAAATTAGCATAATTCATCAATAATACAAAGCCTCACTTGATATTTGCCAAAATTAGTGTTAATATATGTTAATGAATTCTTCCAATTCTAAAGGAACAATATTGCTTGTTTTTGGCGATATATTGGTATATTTCTTTTCACTTATTTTGTCATTGGCTATCCGTTATGGGGCCATTCCTTCTCGAACACTGCTACTCATACACTTGCCATCGTTCATTATTTTGTTCGCCATATTCATTTTGGTTAGTTTTAGTGCCGGACTTTATGACAAGCAGGTCGCCTTCATACGAAAACAGACCCAAGGCTTATTGCTCAGGGTCCAGCTCATGAATATTTTCATTGGAGTTGTCTTCTTTTATCTTGCTCCAGTTGGTATTGCTCCAAAAGTCAATCTTATTATCTTTTTTGTTGTTTCGACTTTGCTGTTGTTCTTGTGGAGGATAGTAATGTTTCCAGTCTTGAGCATTTCTAGAAAACAAAAAGCGATTTTGGTTGGTCATGGTGTCGATGTTGCCGATCTCTATGAAGAAATAAATACACGAGATCGTTACGGTATTGTATTCAAGGCTCATATAGAACCAAGTTCTTCGATCGAGGATACGGTTCGTGATATAGATCATGCAGTTCGACAAAATGATGCATCTATTATCGTAGTCGACCTTCATGACAAATCAGTAGAGACAGCAATGCCTTTTTTGTACACTTTGGTTTTTTCTGGAATAAAGATTATCGATGCTGGTAAGTTGTATGAGTCTATTTTTGATAAAATTCCACTCTCAATGGTCGGAGAAAGGTGGTTGGTAGAGAATTCTAGTACATCTCTTGGAAATAGGAGAATGTATGATTTGGTAAAAAGAGTCATAGATATCTTCGTGTCATTCATCGGTGGAATCCTTTCGCTTGTCTTTTATCCTTTTATTATTTTGGCAATAAAAGTAGAGGACAGAGGACCAATCTTCATTGAACAAGAAAGGATCGGTTCCAATGGTAAAACTGTAAAAATAGTAAAATTCCGCAGTATGTCAGGAAATGATAATGGTAAATACAACAAGAACGGTACCACTTCACTATATGTCACAAAAGTTGGTAAGTTTTTGCGAGTCTCAAGGTTAGACGAAATACCTCAATTTTGGAATGTGCTAAAGGGGGATTTGTCCCTCGTCGGTCCAAGACCGGAATTACCTGGCTTGGTAGATGTCTACAAAAAAGAAATACCTTATTACAATGCAAGACATTTGGTAAAACCGGGATTGTTCGGTTGGGCTCAGATATATCACGAGGCTCATCCTCATCATGCTGTTGCTACAGAAGATACAAAAGAGAAATTGTCATATGACCTCTACTACATCAAAAATCGCTCACTTATTCTTGATGCAAAGATTTCTTTGCGGACAATGCAAATCCTAATGAAACGCGCAGGTAAGTAATTTTTTGGAATTGTGACAGTGGTGACATATATTTTTGTTTTTTATTTATTGAGGACTGTCTGAGCGAATATAAATTTGTTGGCAAAAAGTGAGTGTAAGGTGGGAATGCTTAGGGTGTATCCTTTAGCATTACCCGAACTTTTTGCTTATAAATTTAATGAGCGAGTTCCGCAAATAAATAAAAAACAAAAATATATGTCACCACGGTCACTACGAAATCATCAAACCCTGTGACTATTTACAAATCCTCACTTGTCGCTATAATACCGCATATGTTAAAACAACGAGCTAAAGCAGTAATGCTACTTGCGGTCGCATCGATTATTGGATATTTCGTATATGTTTCGAGTTTACCAGGTGGTTCCCATCCTTTTGTT
>CAYNZR010000029.1:0-7056 GCA_964401785.1 uncultured Candidatus Saccharibacteria bacterium | reverse complement strand
GACTTGAACCTGTGACCCTCCCCACGTCAAGGGGATGCTCTACCAACTGAGCTAATCGCGCAACACAATATTTGACTACCAAGACAGCTAACCGCGCAACACAATATTTGACTACCAAGACAGCTAACCGCGCAACACAATATTTAACTACCAAGACAGCTAACCGCGCAACAAAATTTAAGTTATATTAACATAAAATTGGCGGAGGTGGGAGGATTTGAACCTCCGAGACCTTTTCAAGTCTGCCGCTTTTCGAGAGCGGTGATTTCAACCACTCACCCACACCTCCATAAAGATAACATAGCATTTTTTGCCCTTTAAGTTAATTTTTCTACTATACCTTTTATCATTCCTTTAATTTTATAAAATTGGATACGGTTATTAATTTTTATAGCTATAGTACCATAAGGTAATGTATTAAATGGCCTTTTTCCTTGACTGGCTCGACTGATTTGAGTAATTATATAAAATCTATCTTCTGGTAATTTTGTTATTGATGACCAGAACTTTCTGGCTTTATTTTCTGGAATTGAAGGATATATATGAATTCCAGCACGTATTTTGATTTCTGGTATTTTTAATATTTCACGTAAAAATTTCATATACACTGAAACCATTAATGGATCAGAATTACTGAAATTAAGTGCCGGATTAATTTTTTCTGATTTTGTTCCTTCTGCCCAATATAATGATGTACCTATTAAGAGTAATTCATTTTTAGAGATTGAATTTATAAGTTTTATCCCATTAATATATGCATCATTATTCTCTCTATCTATTTTTATTTTTCTATCTCTATTAGCATTAAACAAACCCTTCTCATGTGCGATTCTATTATTCTTTTCTAATAATTCTTTAGTTTTCTTAGAAAATTCTATATTTTTAAACCAATAACTAAGAGTGCCTTTTGATTTTATTCCTAAGGATTTTCTTATATTATTATAACTCATACCTTTCTTACGTAGAGATATAGCTTTCTTTTTTAAGAGTATATTTGAACTCATAGGTATATTGTATACTATTAATATATTAGGTTCAATATAGAGACTTTATTTTTTTAATAAGGAATGCTATAGTATTTACTGAGGCCCTATCGTCTAATGGTTAGGACAATTGGTTTTCAATCAATTAATCAGAGTTCGATTCTCTGTAGGGTCACCCTCAACAAGAAGTCTCGATTGAAAGGAGACAAATCCTTTTTTAACCTTGAATTGCAAGGTATTTTCGGATAATGAAAGTTCTGAAAAAATTACACGCATGATTTGCTCTTTTTCGTGCGAATTCGCAAAAGACCAATATGCTGCACTGTCTTTCAGTAGTTCTGAAATTTTTACGATGTCTTTAATAACCTCGTGCATGGCTTCATCGGAAGTCTGTTCTTCGCCTTGCAACTTGGTGAGTTCGCCATGAAGTCTGTTTTCTTCTTCAAGATATGACTCAGCTGAATAGGTTCCGGCTATAAGCAGGTCCAGTTTATTGGTATGCAAAAACTTGAGCTTCTCCCTGATCTTCTTCTTTTGACCTTCATTCACCTCAAGGTTCACAGTTCGCTTCTCCTCGAATATCGCTATGTCAGTCGTGGTTCTGGCATCAATCTCTACAAGTTCTTTATCAGTAAAGTAAAGATTTGATAGGAGGTCTCCAACTTTGTTTTCAATGAAATTGATATTGAAATTCCTTTTTGGATTGGCGCATTCATCCGGGCATCGGGAGTTGAAGTATTGGATGCCTTTCTTCATATAGGGCGTATATACTCGGCTACACAAAGCGCAGCGGACCAAGCCTCGATGATAGAGATCGAGTTTGTCTGTATAGTGGACACTTGTCTTTCTTTTGAAAAGCAGAGCCTGCACGTCATCAAAGAGCTTGTGGGTAACAAGCGCTTGATGGCTCATGCTCGGAATGTATTGGTGGTTATTTCCGATGATCTGTCCGGTATAGAAACGGTTGGTCAGTATCTTATGGACCATATTGGCTGTGATCGGCCGAGAGACTTGCTCAATCTCTATTTCCTCATCTTCTTCAGCGAGCATTTCTTCTTCGGTTCTGCGGCGACGCATAGGAACAGTAGTCAAACCCTCTTTCTTGGCGTAGCGTGCCAAATCCTCGAGGCTCCAATCTCCTGACGCATACAATTCAAATATTTTCTTTATTATAGGAGCTCTCTCGGGATCAAATGGCTTTTCATCCATGTTACCCAGGTTCAAATAACCGAGAGGAGCTCTGTAGGTGCAAATGCCACGCTCTCGGAGATTCCATGTAGTCGTCTTTACTTTCTCACTGGTTACTCTCGAGTGGTGCTCTGCAAACATTCCATCAATATCCATGTGCAAGGCGCCGGAGCTTGTCTTGTCGTACTTGGCAAAGACGAATCTTACATCTATGCCTTTTCGCATGAGCTTGCGGACCACCGTGTCATCTCCCTTATTTCTACTCACTCGATCCCAACAAAGCACCACGATGCCTTTGAATAAACCCATACTTAAAAATTGGATGAGCCTTTGGAACTTCGGCCGATCGATTTTGTATTGGACCAGACCGCTTTCACTGATACTGATATCGTTATCTTCTTTGAAGCCTGAATGCTTCTCAGAAATGACACCATCTACACAAAAGCTCTTGAGAGTGATTGGAGCGATGCGTAACTTTTCCCGGACAGAGTATCTACTATTCTCAGCTCTCTGATATTTGATTGAGTTCTTCTGGTTGTCCGGCTCGTCGGTACTCTTACGATTATAAATGAGATAACAGTCGCGATACATACCGCTCTGAATCATTTTAAATAATTGTTTTTCTGATTTTTCCAGTTTCATATACATTAAAGTTTGGCAGTTGGGAGTTTTTCAACTTTGCCATTTACGATGGTGTAGCCTTCGGCATTCATGCGAGTGCGGATTCTTCGGAAAATATCACCGAGGTCTGAAAGTGCGGCAATCGTATCATCGTCGAATTGCCACTCTGATCTATCCAAAGAAGCTACTTCTTTTTGAGTATCTTTCTCTGCTTTTATATTACCATCTTTGGCTGTTATATCCAGACGCATGGCGAGTTAATTTATTCCTTGGGACCGAGTTCTCCAGCTGCATCGAGTGCGCGATAGTAGCCCTCAAGTTTCGCTTGAATTTGCAGCAGCCTTCTATATTTCTTTGTGGGTCGACCACGCCACGTAAAACGTTTTACCTTCTCTTGAAGGTCTTCCATTTTCTTTGAGAGCTTTACACATTCATAGAGTCCATGATGCGCAGAGCTTGTGTTCTGGTTTCGGGTTCTGTAAGTAAGCTCATGGCAATGCCTGCAGCCGAAGTACTCTCCGGTCTTGTACAGCACCCCTACACGCCTGCCACAACGTTCACCATTCTTATATAACGAGCATTGGAACCAGAACCTCGTACTACCAAAGTTACAGTCAGTCTGGATGATTGGGACCACGTATTTGATCTCCTTTTTCTCCTCACCAACGGTGTAGGAAAGTGCTAGGCGTGGGAAGTCCGGAGTCAGCCATAATTTATAGCCGATGCTTCCTTCGGACCCGTCCTCGCCCCAGAAGATTTCACCTTCCTTGATGAGGCGATTCTTCATATCCTTGAGGAGCCACCAGATTTGTATTTTCTTTAGATAATCTGCTTCTGTTTTGCTCATGTTAGAAAAATTTACCGAAATCAATTGAGATTCTGCCTATTTAACGGGTATCAGAAACCGATGTTAGCCGTTTCGATGGGTGTCTCTACAACGTTCACGTCGTTCACACCTTCACCTGATAGGTCAGCTTCGGTAATACCGTAGCGCTCTTTCCAGAAGATTAGTTTGTCTTTGTTCTTTGAAAGTGAGAGCGTGTATCCTTTTCGATTTTTGTAGGTTTTAAGCTGTAGCCGGGCACGCAGAATCCAGCCGACCTTTCTGGACTGTAATGTGTCGTCCGAGAGATCAATATCGGCGTTTACGGAGTCAGTTATTTCCTTAACAGTGAGGTTGTCAGTCTTCTTTTCTCTCTCGAGCTTGAGGATTGCGAACACGACATCTGATTCCCATGACATTCCTCGGTCCGCGATAAGTTCCTGGTTATATTTCTGAACGAACTCCTTCAAAGAAGTTTTCATTTCTTCCGACTCAATGATGGTGAGGAGTGGAATGATGATCTGGTGTAATCGGGGATGAATACCTTCGAGCGGTGCATCATCAAACACAAGAGGCTTATTGAAATTCCTGAATCGCCACATAAGGAGCTTGTTACGAATACCTCGACTTTCCTCATAGAATTCATCGCTCAAGCGGCGTGGAATATCTGTGCGTAAAGTTCCATGTCCCATTTCCTCGACAAGAAATCGGCTTTCAAGTGCTTTATCGTTGAACGTCTCTCGGGTGGCTATAACTTTTGGAGAAAATACATCGTATGCTTTTACTTCAAATACTCCTTTACCTTCGGACCGCAAGACTGGAATGCCGCGCTGGTATCCGGAATTCAAAATCTTCACGATGTCATCGCTCATCTCTGACGATTTGAAATCTGCCTCATCGAGGACCAAAGTTCCTTTGAGTTCGTTTAGGATTCTAAAAATTGGTGATGGAGTTGTCGCGCCACCCATGCAGACTGGTCTATAGCAGATAGAACCGATGACTTGGAGAAATCTGGTCTTACCGCTTCCGAAATCTCCAATGGCACGGAGATATGGGACCTCATTGAATCGATCATAGAGCCAGCTGAACATGGCATAGTACGCAGCGATCCGCTCGAACATCGGAGTGATGTCGAGATATTTGTGGATGAAGGTCTGAATCTCTTGGATGAGCTCGGCTTCGGTTCCATATTCAGTTGCCTTTGAGGGAAGAAGAACCACCTGCTTATCCACGATGTCGTTTTTGGCATCGAGAGGATAGACATCTTCACCATTGGTTACTACAGCTTCCTTGTATTCAACTTTTCCATCAACGAATGTCGCAAATTGGGTTTTCTTCAGGACCGGATCATATACGGTTTCTGCTATCTTATCTCCTACTATGACTGCCGCTTTTCTGATTTGTTTCTTGGTATTGTTATTTTCATTCATAATCATTTAAATAATTTTTTAATTTTAACGTCGGAAATATTTCATGGCGTAGATACGCGATTTGAGATTCTTCCTGGCATTAGCGAAATCGAGGGGATATACCTCAACCTTGTTGGACCAGAAGGCATCGACGACTGCTTCGATGTTCACTTCCTTCCGGAAGATAAACGTTGCCTTCGTCTCACTTGTCTTATTGATCGAGGCGAGCTGGAACCCTTTGGATACCAGAGTCGCCGCTATTTCAATGTCCGTGCAATAATAGAAATTCTTGTAATCATTCGGAGGAACATCTTCGAAGTCCTCCGTAGTTTGCGTTGTGTGCATCATGTAGATTTACATTGAGCTGATAAATATACATTTCTCCAAAAAGAAAAAAGTACGAGATGATTTTCCCGTACCTTCTTCATTCATTTTTCAATAATGAATTCAGTTTTATGGATTGAATATCCAGCCATCCTTTGGTTGATTGGTTATTACTGCTTTACCAAAATGAATCTGCATCTCTGTATGGAGTTCGCTGACGTATTTAGAAATAGTATCAAAAGAGGTAGCCTTTCTCTTGGATGCTTTGATGATTTTTTCCTTGATATCGTCTGCATTCACGAGCTGGTTATGTCGTTCCATGAAAAGGCGGCAAAGGTCTTTAACTTGAGGTCTTAAATCGAGCAATTTTCCATCGTAACGAATGGTCCCATCGCTGTATGCAATGAGTTTGCCTATGGTAATTTCTGCTTTGATTGAGGATTCATTTTTCTGGACCGGTATTGAAGCTGACTGCGCTGATACCGGGACGGTTAGTAAAGAAATTATGACTTCTTCTTTACGGAGATTGGTGATCTCGATCTGACCGGACATCTCCAAGGTAAAAATAGTCTCATAAAAGCGATAGTTATGCTCATCTCTTATGTACCAACCGCCTGCTTTGGCCACTTCCTCTGCGGTGAGGACCATATTCTTTCCATATTTATCTGAAAGTCGCTCAAGCGCTTCCAAGATATCGTCTAATTGCTTTTGAGGGTCTACATAACGTATGCCTTTTGGAGCAATGAGCTTGCCAGAAGTAAAATCCTTGAGATATGTGTTCAACTTTTCCTTAAGATTTTCTGGAATAATCTTTAACTCGAAGGATAGGTACGAAAAGATGAGGTTATTTGAATAGTTATTGAAAATGGAGTACCCAAGGTCTTCAATGGTCAGCTCTTTTTCTTGTTGAATTTTGGCATGGACACCTGGTTTAATCTCGTCACCGCTGACGGCCAAGAATTTCTTATCAACACGGATATTTCTTATCTCCACACAGCTAGGTTTATGAGTAAGTTCGATCAAGGCACTCATCATGCTTTCCGGGCTGAAGTAGTGATAGCTATCTTTCTCGTCAGCGTGATTGCCACTCATGTCGATGAGGGACCGGGTTTCAACTGCGATATTGATTCTATCGATTGTTTTCTGGACCCTATCTCTCGTAAGTTTACGGCTCTCTGGTGAATCAAAAAATCGGAAGCTATTGGTTGTGAGCTTTCCGTCAAATTCACCGTCTTTGTTCAGAATAAGCTTCTTCCAAAGATAAATTTTCCATTCAGGCAGGTAGTCCATATACATTCACATTTTCATATCGACGTTCACATCTGGCCTTTATTCAGGGCTTTTGCGTGAACGTCGCAAACGTCGTGAACATCATAATATCACAAGAATTCAGGAAATATAGTGATGCGGAGGGTGGGGTAAAAGGTGTTTTTTAGGCGGCAGGTTATGGCAGGTTATTCTGGCAAAAGCCATACCTCGCCTCATTTCCTGAAATTTGTTCACACAGCGTTGAATAGGTCCGAAGTCGTGGAAAGGCCTTACTGGGGAGAGAAAAGCGTACACAGGGCCGAACAGGTGGCAAGAAGGGGTAAGGTAATTGCGATTGACCATAGCGAGTAGCAAGTAGGCCATATTCTAGCCCTAGACAACCATTGACTTTTGTAACATAATATGCTATGCTTATAGGGTAGTTCTTTGAGTCAACAAT
>CAYNZR010000028.1:0-7193 GCA_964401785.1 uncultured Candidatus Saccharibacteria bacterium | reverse complement strand
CCTTTTATCTTTTTTCCTTTTGCTTTCTTAATTTTCGGTGGCTTCACTCCCAACTGCACATAAGGCCCGAATCTACCATTCAACACAAAGATCGGTAGTCCTGTCGTAGGATCATTGCCGATAGGTGTATCGCTTTTGAATTCAGTGCCGTCGAGCGTTAGTGCACCATCGCAATCGGGATAGCGAGTACAAGACAAGAATTTGCCATTTTTACCAAGTTTGATCTCCATTGGACTTGTTCCGCATTTTGGACATTTGAATTTTTTGTCTGCGAGACCAAGGTTTGTAGCTTTGGCAAGTTTGTCTTTTGATTTTACTTCTTTGTGGAATGGACCGTAGAATTCTGAAAGAGTTTTTTCATATGTTCTCGCCCCATTTGCAATGTCATCTAGCTTGTCCTCCATATCGGCAGTGAATGAGTCGCTGATATATGAAGGGAAGTATTCTTCCAAAAAAGAAGAGACGACATCACCCGTATCTGTTGGTTTCAGAGATTTATTTTCTTTTTGGACATAACCGCGATCTTCTATCGTCTTGCAAATAGATGCATAAGTCGAAGGTCGGCCTATGCCTCTTTTTTCGAGTTCTTTGATAAGGCCTGCTTCGGTATAACGAGAAGGTGGTTGCGTCTGCTTCTCGATGCTTTCTATCTTCTCGAGGTCGATAATTTCGCCTTTGGTGCAGGGTGGTAATGAATTTTCCTCTCCATTTGATTCTGGATCTGCTTTGAGCCAGCCTTCAAAAAGTACTCTTGAACCTGTAGTTTCGAAATCTGGAACGATATCACTATTTTTGCTATCTACATTGGCTATTATCTTTGTTCTAGCTATGTGTGCATCAGTCATCTGTGATGCGACTGCTCTCTGCCAGATCAGACGATAGAGTTTCTTTTGTTCATCGTTGTGACCAGCATTTTCTTTGTCAAAATGGGTAGGGCGGATTGCTTCGTGTGCTTCTTGAGCGTTCTTACTTTTTGCATTGAAAGTGTGGAATTGCAAATAATTTTTGCCGTACTTTTTTTCAATAGTACCGGCGATCTGTCCCAATGCTTGTTTGCCAAGGTTTGTCGAGTCGGTACGCATATATGTTATGTATCCAGACTCATAAAGTTTCTGAGCAATACCCATAGTACGAGAAGGGGAATATCCAAGTCTCGAACTTGCTGTTTGTTGTAATGTTGAAGTGATGAAAGGGGCACGTGGGGCGCGCTTTTGTTCGCTTTCTTCGATATCGACTATGCGCCATTTGTCTTTTTTTGCTATTTCTATTATCTTATCAACCTCTTTTTTGTCTCGAGATTCTTTGGAACAAGTCAGTGTCAATTTTTCGGCATTTGGAGTGTTCCACAATCCTTCGATAACCCAAAAAGTCTCCGGTACAAAAGCACGGATCTCTCTTTCTCTTTCCATTATTATGCGCAAGGCAGGTGATTGGACTCGGCCAGCTGAGAGTCCGTAGCGAACTTTTTTCCAAATAAGTCCGGAGAGGTCATAACCAACGATACGGTCGAGCACTCTGCGCGCCTCTTGTGCTTCACGAAGATGCTCGTCTATATCGCGTGGATTGGCCAAGGCCTCGAACACCGCTTCCTTTGTGATTTCGTGATAGGTTGCACGTTTGATCTTTTTTAAGACTTTTGCTCCAAGGCGATCCTTGAGTACCTCGGCGATATGCCAAGCGATGGCCTCACCTTCACGGTCCGGATCTGTTGCGAGGACTATTTCATCTGCTTTGCTAGCATTTGCGGTTATGTCGGCGATCACTTCTTCTTTCTTCGGTACTATCTCATAATGAGGAATGAAGCCGTGTTCAATATCAACTGCTTTTTTGTTTGATTTTGGTAGGTCGCGCACATGTCCTACTGATGCGCGGACAACGAAACCATCTCCCAAATATTTGGAAATAGTTTTTGCTTTTGACGGTGATTCGACAATGACCAACTTCATGACGTTGCTTAAGTATTGCATGATAATTATTTTTTGCAAAATTTCACCCACAAACTCAGCAATCATTTTTTGAGAGGCTCCGCAGGGATTTTGAGCACATTATTTTTACCATCTCTTAATCTTTATGACGCCATTATAATTTTCGATCAATTCCTTGAGCTCCAATTGAGACAAAATAATACTAAGTTTGACCGGAGAGAGGTTTGACTTTTCTACTAATTCTGAATTGGTCTGCGGAGATTCTCTCAATAAAGTCAAAAGTAGTTCTTCTTCAGGTAACAGATCCAATCTTTCTGGGTTATGATTTGCGTCAATGCTTGGCGAGGTAGAAATGATGGGTAGTGAATTGGTATTTTCTGTAATATTGTCAGTAACCGCCGATCTAGATTTCTTCAAATTGTACCAAGGACGTTTTTTCTTTGGCTTTGGAGGTGCTTCGGGCTTTTCTAAACCGAGAGTAACCAAAATCTCTCTAGGATTTGCGACTGGAATGGCGCCGTCCAAGTGTAATGTATGTGGTCCATATGATGTCTCGGAAAAGATAGATCCGGGGACAATCATTACATCGCGATTGAACTCGACTGCATGTTGCGCGGTAATGAGCGTACCCGAACCGACTCGGCCTTCTATCACCAATGTGGCATGCGACATACCTGCCATGACTCGATTGCGAGCGGGGAATGTCCAGAGGGTACTGTGCTGAGCGGGTTCGAAGGGAGAAAGGAGGGTGTTGCCTGAATCGATAATTCGCTGGGCAAGATTGAAGTGAGATGCGGGGTAAATAGATGATTCATCTAGTCCCGAACCAGGGATTGATATCGTATGAAGTCCGCTTGCTAATGCTTGTTCGTGAGCTATAGAGTCGATGCCGATGGCGAGACCAGAAACTATCACGATGGGATAGCCACGTAGACCTTTTATGAGGTATCGACAGACATCTTCTCCGTATTTGGTATATTGTCTTGCTCCGACAACACAGAGGAATTTGTGGTCATCAGACGGTATGGGGGCACCAGCTATGTCTAGGAACTTCGGCGGATTGTGGATCTGACGAAGGAGTAATGGGTATTCATTGAATGTTAGGCGGGTGATTTGCATCCCACAATTGTACATAACCGAGATAAAATCCTGATGAAGAAATGTTCAAAATTTGATGAATTTTACCGAGGTGCAACCTCGGCGTGCCGAGGTTGCACCTCGGTTTCGTTGTGTTAAACTTATTCATATGTTAGACATCAAATTTATTCGTGAAAATAAGGACTTGATCGCTCTTGCTGCAAAAAAGAAGCACAGCGATTTCAAGGTAGATGAGCTTATAAACGTCGATGAGAAACGTAGATCTATCATGGCGACAGTAGAGAAGAGACGCGCAGAACAAAACTCCGCAAGCGACAAGATTGCCAAGGCAGGCTCTCCAGCCGAAAGACAGCTCATAATCGATGAGATGAAGACTGTAAAAGCAAATCTAGAAAAAGACGAGGAATCACTCAAAGAAATCATGAAAGATTGGCAAAACTTGATGTTGCGCGTGCCAAACATTCCAGATATTTCTGTTCCCGATGGCGATAGTGATGCAGACAACAAAGAGGTCAAAGTCTGGGGTGAGAAAACCAAGTTTGATTTTGAACCAAAAGACCATGTAGAACTCATGACTATGCACAAGATGGTTGATTTTGATCGTGGTTCGAAGGTTCACGGCTTTCGAGGATATTTCCTCACCGGTGATGGGGCTCGCCTCTCTTTTGCTATTTGGAATTACGCCTTGGAATTTTTCGGAAGTCGTGGTTTCAACCCTATAATCCCTCCTATAGTCCTACGCAAACTCAATTTCCTAGGTTCAGGATATTTGCCAGCGGGGGAAGAAGATCTCTACAAAACACAAGATGGAGATTATCTCGCCGGAACAGCAGAGGTTCCTATTATGGGACTTCACAGTGATGAAGTTTTGACTGCGACGGAATTACCAAAAAAATATTTGGGCTTTTCACCATGTTATCGACGAGAGGCTGGCGCTCACGGCAAAGACGTCCGTGGTCTCATTCGTGTTCATGAATTTTACAAATTTGAACAGGTTGTGATTTGTGAAGCGAATCACGAAACCTCAGTCAAGCATCATGAAGAAGTCAATCGCAATACAGAAGAGTTCATAGAGTCGTTGAAGATACCATATCACACTGTCATTAACTGCGGTGGCGATCTCGGTCAAGGACAGGTCAAAAAGTATGATATTGAACTTTGGGTACCAAAAGAGAATAAGTATCGAGAGATTAGTTCAGCATCATATTTCCATGATTTCCAGACACGCAGACTCAATATAAAGTACAAAGATGCCGATGGTACACAGCGATATGCTCATTCCTTGAATTCTACAGCTATCCCGACCCCTCGTATCCTCGTTTCTCTCGTAGAAAACTATCAACAAGCTGATGGTAGTATCAAGATCCCAGAAGTCCTCACAAAATATTTTGGGAAAGATACTATCAATCTGATATGATTGAGTCATGCGACAATATAGCAGACTAACTTCTACACAATCAAAAAAGTTTGAAATCAGTCAGATGAGACGTACATACTTCTTGGTATTTTTGATTTCACTAAACATTTTTCTATTTGTATTTGTTTTATCTAAAATTTCTTTTTTGAATTTTCTTCAAATAGATAATATTGTCGTACTTGGAACAGAACCCAGAGTAGAAAGTAACATTCGAGAACATGCAGAAGAAATCCTCTCAGATTCCTACTTTGGAATATTTTCCAAAGCCAATCTATTTTTGTACCCAAAAAGCCAATTATTGGCATCGATATCTGATATTGCTCCAGAGATCCAATCAATTTCTATAAATAGGAATGGCCTCCATAGCCTCAACATTAACGTTGAAACAAAAAAAGTCTCGGCAGTAGTCTGTGCTTCATTGCCAGATGAGAATCTTGACCTCGTATCGGCAAGTTCAAGTTGCTATATCTCAGATTGGTCTGGATTTATATTCAAAAAAACTCAAGCAGTCGAAAAGGATACAAATGTATATTATTCTCCGGCTTTACCAATAGATGCTATCGGCAGTTATGCAACGAGTACAAACCAGTTCGTCGCTCTCCAAAAATTCTACAATTCGTGTCGAGAATTTGGTCTTGAACCAGAATATATTCTCATAAAAGAAAATGATGAATATGAAATGTTTGCAAAAGACACCATTATCTATTTCAATGACGATAGCTCTCTTGATGACCAGTTGCAAAACCTACTTCTATTTTGGAGTCATAATGAAAAAAAGATCAACTATGAGTATATTGATGTACGTTTTGGTTCCAATGTTTTTTATCGTAAAAAATAATGAAAAATTTCTTTGTTGTAATTTTTGGTGGAATTATTGCTGTGTCGCTCGGCGTGACCTTATTTTTTTATAGCAAGAAGACTTTCGATACGGTTGCCAAGAAATTTCCAAATGTAACTCTGGTTGGGCTAGCTAGTGCTGTTGTCGATTCAAAACCCGTTGATGGTACTTCGATCTCGGGTATGAAGAGGGTCATAAGGTATACGGCGAGCGAGGAAGAGGGTCTCATGACGGCGGCGACTCTGTCATTACCAAGATCTTCAGATAGTTCTATATCAGCGAAAAGCTATCTAATCCAAAATCTAAAAAATAATAAAGTTATTGAAGATTATGATGAGGATAGGTTATTACCAATTGCATCTCTTACAAAATTGGTAACAGCCGTTGTTGCAAAAAAATTGCTAAAAGATAGTACCAAAGTCAAGATTACAAGCGAGGTTACCTCGGTTTATGGCAATACAGCCCAATTCAAAATAGGAGAAACTTTCAGGGTTGAGGATCTCTACTATCCATTACTTATGGTTTCCTCAAATGATTCTGCTGAAGCTTTGGCTAGAAGTTATGGAAGAAAGAAATTTATCCAAGCGATGAATGATTTCGTCCAATCCATAGGAGCATATCGAACTACTTTTGTCGATCCTTCGGGATTGTCGGTTGATAATAGATCTACTGCCAATGATCTGGTCACTATATATACTTGGATAATGAAAAATGAGCCGGAACTTATCGAGATAACAAAAGAAAAGACCAAAGTTGTTCGCAATCACACTTGGACAAATCCTGCACATTTCCTTTCTTGGTCAAACTATGCTGGAGGCAAAAATGGCTATACGGATGAAGCGAAGCAGACTGGTGTGGCAGTATTCAATATGGATAAGGTGCCATATATAGTAGTGATTCTTGGTAGTCGTTCTAGGGATGCTGATATCGTGAAGTTATTGGGGAAAGTTCAGAAGTGATCATACTGCAATACAATTGTTTTTTTAAAAATAAAATTGCTTTTTTAACAATACAATTATTATTATAAAATAGAGACGGAGTGACTAATGTGCATTCTTCGAGGCCGCCCAAATTCTGCAGAATTTGGGCTTAATCCTCGGGATTTTGTGCTCAAAATCCCTGCGGAGCCTCTCAGAATACACATTAGTCACTCCGTCTCTACTTCAAATTGATTCATTTTTCTTGATTATTTGTCTGAATTCTTCCAATCTTTACATTATCGAAATTTCAATGTAAAGTACGTCGGTGGTAAAAAAACAAAAACAATCTGGCAAAGAAGTGAAATTGCCAAACAAACAAGCGAAGTACTCCAATTTTTGGTCAAAGATCCAAAAACCATTCTTTTGTCTTGCTCCAATGGCAAATGTGACAGACTCGGTATTTCGTAAACTTTTCGCCAAATATGGTAAGCCAGATGTGACTTGGACGGAGTTTGTATCGGCTGACGGACTTATGTCCGAAGGGAGGAAGAAGTTGTTGCACAATCTAGATTACACCAATAAAGAGAGACCGATAGTTGCTCAGCTATTTACAGGTCACAAAAATGAAATGGAAGGGGCAAGTAGACTGGTTGCAGAGCTTGGTTTCGATGGTATTGATATTAATATGGGTTGCCCTGACAAAGCGGTAGAGAAGCAAGGTGGTGGTGCATCCCTCATGAAGAATCCGCAATTGGCAATTGAAATAATAAATAGTGCAAGAGAGGGTGTGTCGGAAGCTTATTATAAAAAAGGTAAAAAGAAATATCCGAAGGCAGTAATTCCGGTTTCTGTCAAAACTAGGATTGGTTATAACAAGATTGATCTCGATTGGATCCGGTTATTGCTAGAGCAAAGATTGCCCGCCCTTACGGTTCATCTGAGAACAAGAAAAGAGATGTCAGACGTGCCTGCACATTGGGAGATCATGCCTCAAA
>CAYNZR010000027.1:0-7200 GCA_964401785.1 uncultured Candidatus Saccharibacteria bacterium | reverse complement strand
TGTTTGTGTTGTTTGTGAGCCAGTATTCGATAGCTCTCATTTCACCCTTATTAAGCTGAGTAATGAGTTTGCTTTCAGCAAGGTCAGTGATCGCATCTCGACCATTCTCAAGAGCCTCATCAAACAGTCGTTTGAATTCAGGGTCTTCGCTTTGCCAACGATAAACTGTCTGTCTTGAAAGATTTAACTTCTCACACACTACCGATACAATCGGTACTCTTGCGAGTTCTTCCAAGAATTTTTTATCTATCTTAGACTTTTTCATCGGAGTTAATAATGTGGGCAGTCAGTCCAGTTAGTTTCTCAAATCGTTTGATGATGAGATCACAGAATACGGGTTCAAGTTCAATTGCATACACCTTACGATTCAATTGTTGTCCTGCAATGAGAGTGCTACCAGAACCAGCAAAACTATCCAAAATGATGTCTCCAACCCTTGTACATCTCCTAATGGCACGTTCGTGTAGTTTAGGTGGCTTTGAGGTAGCGTGCTCATAATCTTTTGATGATATGCGCTTTTCTGCCCATACGTTTGTTACATCCTCAACCAGTGCGTTACCAGTACCCATTTCAGGATTCATGACTTCCGTAAGGTCTTGCGATCCGCTAGAGAGAAATGGACTTCCTTTAGTTCCATATACACAAGGTTCAAAGCATTTGTTAAATGCTACCTGTGGGGTAGGGTTATGTCCGTTTTTAATCCACAAACATACTCGTTTGTTGCTAATGCCGAGCTTGCGATAGACAGTCTGAATGAGCCAGATATACGATTCATCGCACCAGTAGAAAACATGGAGATCGTCTATAGTTACAGACAGAGCACTTGTAAGACTACGTTCAATGAGATTCTGATACTCGTCATCAGTGCGATTATCTACGACGTTTCCACCATAAGTCTGCTTACCACCAATACCTTTGTTGTAATCAACTTTGATATTGTAGATTGGGTCGGAATATATCATCGATACCTTTTCATCTCCCAATAGTTTTTTAACCACATTGGGATCAGTTGAATCACCGCAGATGAGTTTGTGGTTTCCAAGTTGAATAATGTCACCGAGTTTGGTCTTCGGCTCTTTGATATTTTTCAACTCCTCAGCTTCGTCAAAATCATCACCTGAAACTTCAAGACCCATATCGAGGTAGGAGAGGAGATCTGTCTTATCGAAATGGATATCATCGAGTATGTCTATCTTGAACGATGACAACTTCTCAAGATTCCACGTCGCATCATGAATATTGCTTTCTAGAGCTACTTTCTCTCGCTCATCTTCAGTAAGTTTTCTATTGGGAACAAGCACATTAACTTCTTCTTGATGTAGTTTGATAAGTGCCTTCTTGCGCTGATTTCCTGAAAGAATAGTTCCATCAGTATCAATTTTAATGACATCGTGAAAACCACGTTGTTCAATACGCTCAGCCAGCTGCTTCATTTTCTCTGCTGTTATTTTTCTAGGATTAGGATCCCAGTTTATAAGTGAACTCACTGCACGACGCTCTGTGTGCCAAACCAAATTGTTGTTTTCCATAATTGCTATAGTTACTAATTAATAAATAAAAAACGCCCAAACATAGGCTCGTACTACTTGAGTACAAGTCCATGTCTGGGCGTTCCAAACGATGCTCGATTCAATTTTCAAACCAAACGACTACTATTGGATGTGTATATGATTAACACCCCTCAAACACTTCTTACACTTGATCTTAACAATTCCACCAACAGCTTGGCTTGTTATGGTGGAGATATTACCACCAACTCTAATAAGAGACTCGAATACTCCTGGGGCAGTACACTTTGCTATAGGCACGCCACAGTCGCATACAAATAAATCTCCTACATTGAGCATTCCTCTTGTTGGTTGATAGACCATATCTTCATTATAGGAGGTCAAATTTCTTTTACAATATTGATGTGGATAAATATATTGTGTTGTAATATTGACAGAATCTGCATAGCGTTATCTGATGTTCATCATATAATTCAGCTCAATAACTGACTGGCTTCTTAATATGAAAGGCATATAATTGCCTTATGAATACACACGATAAGAAAACTCAAAAGGTAGATACACAATTTGTACTTGCTGAACTCAACAAGATTAGACAAGCGATCGATGAACTTTATGCAAGGAGTGACTATCTGTATGCTTGTGTACTACTGGAAGAGATAAAGGATTTTATTAAGAGTTACAAAACTTTTACACTCTTCAAAATTCAAAACAAATTTGGATTAGGTTATGCCAGATCTTGCTTTATTATCGAACTTCTCGAAAAAGAGGGCTATATCAGTTTGGATAAAAGTAATAAGAGAACAAAGACTTATATCGTAAATAAAAAGTAAATATTTACAACGAACAGTTTCACATGCTTAGACATATATCCAAAACACAGTTTCTAGAATTCCTATTTTGCCCCAAAAACCTTTGGCTTAAGATTCATCGCCCAGAGTTATCTGGTAAGTTTGAATTATCTGAATTTGAAAAGCATATTATTGAACAAGGTAATGAAGTTGAATCTTGTGCTCGTAATTTGTTTCCAAATGGAATTGAGGTTAAGTCTACCGGCGAAGATGCATGTAGAGACACTGAAAGATTGATGGTTTCAAAGGTTCCGACTATCTTTCAATCAACCTTTATAGTTGATGGTTTCATTGCTCGAAATGATGCACTTTCGTATAGCAAAGAAAATGATTGTTGGGATCTATATGAAGTAAAGGGTACAAATACTTTAAAAGAAGGTGGACCAGATCATGACCACATCGATGATGTTGCTTTTCGGGTGTCAGTCTTGAAGCGAGCAAAAATAAAGATAGGAAAATATTATTTAGTTCATCTCAATAAAGATTATGTCCGATTTGGTGATCTCGATTTTAAAGCGTTGTTAAAAGTTGAAGATCAGACAGATAAAGTTAACGAGCGACTTTCAAAGGTTGAGGCAGAGATGCATACAGCTAAAGAATATTTAAATCAGGAGAAAGAACCTGTAGGAAATTGTGAATGCTTATACAAGACACGAAGAAATCATTGTACAACTTTTAAGCATTCAAATTCACATGTACCAGACTATTCAATTCATGATATTTCATATATAAGTGCAAAGAAGATTGAATTTCTTATCGAGAATAATATTCTTGATATTAATGACATCCCAGAAGATATAGAGTTGACTGATAGACAAAGAAATCAAATTACAGCTCATCAGCGACAAAAACCAGCTTTCGATACGGGTGCAATAAAAGAAATACTGGATGGACTTAAATTCCCATTATATTTCCTTGATTATGAAGCTTACGCACCGGCGGTACCAATGTTTAATGGTTATGGACCATATAAGCGCATTCCATTTCAATTTTCACTACATATTCTAAAGAGCCCAGAATCTGAACCTGAACATGTCGATTTTCTTCATGAGGAATTAACTGATCCAACAAAGATGGTTGCCAAGTTATTAAGCGAGCATATATCACCTAATGGTTCAGTAATTGCATGGCATAAATCATATGAGGCTGGAGTTAATAAAGAAATAGGTATCAGAATGCCTGAATATGCAAAAGTCTTTGAAAGAATTAATAGCGAATTATATGATCTGAAAGAAATTTTTAGCAATCAGCTTTATGTACATCCTGATTTCAAGGGCAAGTCTTCAATTAAAAAAGTTCTTCCAATCCTACGGCCCGATCTAAGATACACAGATATTGAAATACGAGAGGGTGGGCAAGCCGTTGATGCTTGGTTAAATATGGTATCAATTGAGGCCCCCGCTGAAGTAAAGAAGAAAATATACTCGGATCTTAAGAAGTATTGCGGATTGGATACTTATGCAATGTATGCAATCTGGAAGCATTTATACGATTTAATAAAATAATATGAGTTTAATTTTTCTCGATACGCAAACAACTGGATTAAAAGATGGAAGAGTCGTTCAAGTTGCTTACAAAATGTCTACTCCAGGTACTTTAGTTGCTGAGTATTTTAAACCACCAGTACAAATAGACATAGAAGCAATGGCGGTCCATCATATTACCGAGAAAAAGGTTTCAGGTAAGGAAATATTTAAAGAATCTCAAATGTTTAAAGATTTATCTTTGTCTTTAAGGGATTCGATATTGATAGCTCACAATGCGCCATATGATATATCAATACTGGCTAACGAAGGCATTGCTGTTGGCAAATTCATTTGTACGTATAAAATTGCTTACCACATCTACGATCTACCAAATTATAAAATGCAATACTTACGCTATCTTTGGGGTATAGAAGAAGATTCCGCGTCGGCACATGATGCTGGAGGAGATGTGGTTATACTTGAAAAGGTTTTCTTGCACATGTTAGAAGAATACTCAAAAAGTAATAACCTAACACAACAACAGGCTATCGATAAATTTATTGAGATCTCTAGTAAACCTCAACTTCAAAGAAAAATTACTTTCGGTAAACATGCGGGTAAGACTTTTGAAGAAATAAGGAAAAATGACCCAAGTTATCTAACGTGGCTATGTAATAACGCACTTGCTGATAAAAGCGAGGATTTTGTATATACAGTGAAGCATTATGTAGGATAATAACTATGTAAAATGTGTCACTTTTGTCACTATCTATGAATATAGAAGATAAAAGAAATCCAAAGAATTGGACCCCTGAAGAGACGGAGAGGGTTGTTAAAGTGTTTGAATGGTTACTAAAAGAGGATAAGAAACAAAATCCTCATCTTTACAAAAAACCAAGGCGTTCAAGTCTCATCGATATGGTAAACTAAAACTACCTAAATCCTTCAATCTGAGCTTGATCGACCGTGGTCGTAGCTCGAGTTGTCCTGGCAAATAAATTATGACTTGTATATTTCAAATATTAAATAATACCTTTGTCGGAACGTTTCTGGCCGGCTTATTTATTGCTTTTTTTGGCCTTTATCTGTATCGACGACAAAAGCAAACTGATATTGAATTTGAAGATCTAAGAAGAATAAGGGAGATCGCGTCTGTCCTTTTTTCTAGAGTTCAGATTGCAATAAAAAATTACGAGGCACAGTTAAATTTACATAGTGGTAAAAATAAACTAGTTTCTAATTTATACAATCTGTCTAATCAAAAATTCGATAATTACTTTAAAAAGGATTTTGATAGAAGTTTTAATACACAAATAAATGATATAACTGAAGCTACAGACAATCTTCTCGCCATATTAAAAATTGACAATAAGTTTAATGCGGAAATTGAAAAAATTAGTAATAATATTCCAACTTTTAATTTTTTACTGCTTGGGGTTTCAGTAATGCACCTATCAAAACCATCAGAAATTGAGGATCTGGATAGACAGTTTCACATTACTGCTGAAGTAATAGCGACAACATTACAGGAAATAATTGCTGCACAAAAGTAGAAATATAATTTTCAGCTTTATTTCGCATAACCAGCTGACAATAGTGTCGCTCAAGTTGCGTCGACATGCTAAAATAAAACTACTTAATTCCGCCAATCTGGGCTTGACCGACCACGGTTCTAACTCGAGTTGGTCAGCCAAATTTTTAAGCGTAAAACTTTGCTTCAAGAGAGAACTGCGAGAAGTGAAAATCGCACTAATTCCATCTTGTGTTTTGTTAAACTTTGTTGTAAAATAAATGAACAAATAACATGATTGAATATCTAATTATATTTGGAATAGTTTATGGTGGAGTATGGATTGCACGACGAACAATAAATAAAAGGACATGGGATAGCGTCGCAAGTAATCTCCCCAATGGTAAGCCTGAGAATATCCTCGATATAAATATAGCCACTAGTGATCAGCAGGTCGCAAAAAGTAAACTTGTATCTGCATTTTCCAATTCTGAATATAAGTTAATAAATGATACAAATAATTGCTTAATCCTTGAGGATAGGAAAGTATCAGCAAATCTTCTAAATACCATGTATTTTTACCCAATATATTTTTTAGTAGATCAGAATAATCAATCACGTATTGAGGTTGGGATAGCAGATAAAAGTAGTTTTCTCGGCAGTAAACAGGATCGTTTGCAAAGGTTACAGAAATTGTTCAATTTTATTACACTATCACTGAAATAAATATGGATCAAAAACTTAGTAACAAAGGATTGTGGTTGCTCTTTGTAATTCTGGTGATTGCTGCGATTTCTTCTTTCAATTACCGCCCACCATGCATACCATTATATAACCCACCATCCTATATCAATTCTGAGGGAGTAACTGTTGTTGATACTACAGCATGTCAGCCGACGATTCCCGGTATAAATGAAAGGATATTGTTCTTATCCAAAGTCATATCGGTAAGTTTATTGGTCGCAGCAGTAAGCATTTTGATATGGATATTTAGACGCAGGAAATTGAATGAATTTTATACACAGAATGCCGTGCAAACTTCATCAGTAAATTCAGGTATCGGATTTGTTGCACTTATTAAGTATTGGGTAAAGCCAGTACTCATAGGCATTGTTGTTATTGGCTTGGCTATATTATTTATGTACTTCTTGTGGAGTGTTGGATTGCTTCAATCTGAACGTTAATAATTTAACAATATAGACGATTTTGTATCATGGTCGAATAAGAATTTTTAGAAATAATGTAGGGTGCCATTACCTTGTCACAAAGCAAAAAAATTTTATAGATTATTTTTTTTCATCTTTCTCCACCTCCTCCTTCGCCTTTTCTTCAATCTCCACCCATTTACTTTTCAACTCCTCTCGAATTTCATCAACTTTTTCGGCACCTGCTTTTTTCATTTGAGAATATTTATCAGAAATTTCATCTACTATTTCGTAATAGGTGTTCTTGGATAATCTTTGCATTTTCTTCAATCGGGCGATCAGTTCTGCTTTTGCATCTTCAAAATCGCCTTCGACTCGCTGTCGATTTTTCCTGGCATTCTTTGAAGCAAAGAGGAAATATCCTCCGACCATAGTGGCGACAAAGATCCCTGAGACAAATCCTCCCATTATTCCTGTTTTATTGTGATGTTCCATATTTTTATTTAATTAAATAGTTGATAAACTTTTGTACAATGTGATATTTGAATTTGATATCTCTGACCATAAATCTGATATCTCGCAATATCTTTATGGCATAGACACTCACTACCACACTCAATAGAGTCATCACCACGACCGCTATTGTGGTAACAAAGAAGAATATATCTGATTTTAGTATGTTCTCTATTTGCATAATTATTTCTTGTATGACGATGCCGT
>CAYNZR010000026.1:0-7265 GCA_964401785.1 uncultured Candidatus Saccharibacteria bacterium | reverse complement strand
ATGCTCGTTTCTGGCACAAATTCTTGTATGACATCGGAGTAGTTTCGACTACCGAACCATTCATCAAGCTTCAACATGTTGGTCTCATTATGGGTGAAGATGGAAGAAAGATGTCTAAAAGATTTGGAAATGTCGTCAATCCAGATGATATTGTCAAAAATTATGGAGCGGATTCTCTAAGACTTTATGAGATGTTTATGGGTCCATTCGATCAAGAGATAGCATGGAGTACTGCTAGTATCAGTGGAGTTAGGAGATTTATTGAAAAAATCTGGAAACTCAATGAAAAAGTTGCTAAAAAGTCAGCAAATGTCCCGAACTCGACAGAGAATAGTAAAACAGAAAAAGTAATTCATAAAGCAATAAAGAAGGTTACCGAAGACATACAAACGATGCGTTTCAATACAGCAATAAGTGGACTTATGATAGCTGTAAATGAAATAGAGAAATGCGAGACATTATCTAGGGGTCAGTACGAAAAGATCTTGCAATTGGTTGCACCATTTGCTCCACATTTCACCGAAGAAATTTGGACAGCTTTGGGAAATAAAAAATCAATTCATATTTCACCCTGGCCAAAATATGATCCAAGTTTGACCGTAGATGATGAGGTAACTATCATGATCCAAATTAACGGCAAAGTTCGCGGTTCATTCGTCGCCCCTGCAAATAGTGACAATCAGACCCTAGAGAAAATGGCAAAAGAAAATGAGGATGTAAAGAAGTGGTTGGAAGGGAAGTCTATCGTAAAAGTCATTGTTGTACCAAAAAGATTGGTCAATATTGTGGTTTCTTGACTTTAATACGATAAGATGATAAAACATATACATCATTTAATTATTAATTAACACATATGGCAACACCTACCATTACATTCAAACCAAAGCAGACCGTAAAGAGACTATTGTCGTCTCTACCTGATCGTGCTCGAGAAGTGATTACTTATCGCTATGGTCTTGGTAAAGATGTAAACCGCATGACTTTGGATGCTATAGGCAAGATCTATGGTATTACTCGCGAAAGAGTTCGTCAGATCGAGAATTACGCTCTATCCAATATTCGTAAATCTGATGATTATACAAAGGAAAAAACTGCTTTTGCTGAGATCGAAACCCTCCTCCATTCTCTAGGTGGTATTGTTGTCGAAGATGACTTCCTCGGTCATGTCTCAAAAGACAAGAGTCTCCAAAATCATGTCTATTTCTTGCTTGTAGTTGGTGAGCCATTCCGCAAATTCAAAGAAGATGATGAATTCCGTCATCGCTGGCATGTCAATGAAGTCTTGGCAAAGAAAGTCGAAGAAGCGCTCAAAAAACTCTATACAAATCTCAAAAATGAAGATCTTCTTCCAGAATCAGAGATGGTTAGTAAGTTCCTATCCCATCTCGAAGATGTTTCTGAAAAATACAAAAATCAGGAAGTGGTCAAACGCTGGTTGCAAATCTCAAAGTCCATCGGCAAGAATCCACTAGGTGATTGGGGAGTTTCTGCTTCTCCAAACATCAAGACCAAAGGTATGCGTGACTATGCTTTCTTGGTTATCCGCAAACATGGTTCTCCTATACACTTCCGTGAAGTTGCAAAACAGATCGGAACAATGTTCAACAAAAAGGCTCACGTTGCAACGACTCACAATGAACTCATCAAGGACTCTCGTTTCGTCCTAGTCGGTCGCGGTCTCTATGCTCTCGCAGAATGGGGTTATGCTCCAGGAGTAGTGAGAGATGTCATCAAGACTGTACTTTCGAAGAATGGTCCAATGTCAAAAGAGGAGGTTATCGACAAGGTTATGAAAGAGCGCTACGTCAAAGAAAACACTATTATTGTCAATCTCCAGAATCCAAAATATTTCAAAAGAGACAAAGATGGCAAGTATACTCCAGTAGGAGAAAAGCCAAAGGCCTAAATATTATCCTCGGGTATTTTGTGTGATATAATTACTACATGTTAGTAGATAACACTGTTAGTTCAACATTGACGCTACTTCAAAATTCTCTTATCCCTGAGTCTTTGCAGTATATCTTTGCTATTGCACCGATCGTTCTACTCATAATTTTGGCCAAAATATTTTGGGGTCTATGGGTAGACTATGTTCGAAGCAAGGCAATTTTGGAAAAAAAATTTGTGGTCTTGGAACTCAAATTGCCAAAAGATACTTGGAAATCTCCAAAGGCCATGGAAGTTTTTTTGAATTCATTACACAATTCTTCTGACGGGTCCAATTACGGAAAATATTGGAAAGGGGAGACTAGACCTTGGTATTCACTTGAGCTTTTTTCTGTAGAAGGTTCGGTGAAGTTTGCTATTTGGACAGAAGAATCTCGAAAACAGGGGGTGATGTCGGCATTATATTCTCAGTATCCAGAAATAGAAATAAAAGAAATACCTGACTATGCAAAGTCTGTGCATTTTGATCCAAAGCAGATCCGCATTTGGGCTGCCGAATTCAAATTTGCAAATAAAAAATCTGTCTATCCTATCAAGACATACATCGACTATGGTCTAGACAAAGATCCAAAAGAAGAATTCAAAGTTGATCCATTGTTACCACTTATCGAATTTATGGGAAGTGTTGGTCCAAATCAACAAGTTTGGATGCAGATCATCATCCAGGCCCATGTGGACAAGAATAGGTTGAAAGCTGGCAAATTCTTCGAATTGGAAGATGAATGGAAGGAGGATGCAAAAAAAGAAATAAATGAGATTTTGATGCGTGATCCAAAGACCAAGGTTTCAAGTATAAAGGATGAGGCTACTGGTTTTTCGAAGATGCCATCTATATCAGAGATCGAAAAAGAGGCAGCAACTGCTATTGAGAGACGTATTACAAAGTTGCCTTTTGATGTTGGTATACGTTTCCTCTACATTGCAAAAAAAGATATTTTCAATGCTCCTTTTGGGATAGGTGGAATTATTGCAAATATGAAGCAATTCAATCATGAGCATTTGAATGGTTTCAAAACCAATGGAGATAAGTGGCATCCAAGTATTGGTGACCCTTGGACTGATTTTCGTAATTGGAGGAGGAATAAATATGGCAAGCTGGCACTCATGGCATACAAACGACGTTCGTATTTTTATCCTCCATTCATCTCAAAACATCTCACTATGAATACAGAAGAGTTGGCGACAATATACCATCTACCTGGTTCGGTGGCACAGACTCCAAATCTCGATCGTATACCTTCGAAGAAATCTCAGGCACCACAAAATTTGCCAATTTAATCCCACTCCACTTTTATGCCAATATTCAAGATTTTTTCCAAAAGAGTTCTGATGATGCTTGGCTCAGTAGTTGTCATTTGTTTTTTGTTTTTTATTTGGATGGCTATTGCGCCTAGAGATTTCCCAGAAAGAAAGATCGTCTCTGTAAAATCCGGTCAATATCTTACAACTATTGCTCAAAATCTCGAGAAGCAAAACATCATCAAGTCCCCATGGTTACTAAAAGTCTTTGTTGTTGCATTTTCTGGTCATAGGCAAGCTTTGGCAGGTGATTATCTTTTTGATAAGCCAGAATCAGTAATTAGGATTGCCTATAGATTGGTAAATGGGGTACAAGGTTTGCCAAAATTCAAAATAACAATCATGGAGGGTATGACCGTTAAGCAGATAGCAACTACAATCAAGAGATCGATACCTGAATTTGATAGTGAGACATTTTTGGTCCTAGCCAAACCCTATGAAGGATATCTATTTCCTGATACCTATTTTTTGTATGAAAATGTCTCTCCAGATAGTGTTCTCGAACAGTTGCGAGATACTTTCAAACAAAAGATCAAGACTCAACTATTGTCTATGCAAGCTCTGAACAAACCTCTCGAAGATGTCATCAACATGGCCTCAATAGTAGAAAAGGAAGCAACAAATATGGAGGATCGCAAAATTATAGCAGGTATTCTCTGGAGACGGCTCGAGATCGGTATGCCACTGCAAGTTGATCCGCCTTTCTATTATACTCTGGGCAAAGGCTCTCTTTCTCTAACGACATCTGATCTTAGAACTGATACTCCATACAATACCTATACGAACAAAGGTTTGCCACCGACACCGATCGGTAATCCGGGCTTGGGCGCCATCGAAGCCACGGTCAATCCGACGAAGACAAAATATCTATTTTATCTATCAGACAAGAGTGGTACTATGCATTACGCTATCGATCATGATGGTCATGTGGCAAACAAGGTGAAATATTTGAGGCAGTAGGAAGAGGTTATAGGTAAGAGGGAAAGCATATTGCGTTTTTACCTTTTACCTCTTGACTTATTACTTCGACCTTCCACCTTTTCACTATTTGTTGTACTATGCAGATGTGAAAAAGAGTGGTCAAAAAAAGAGGGTTTTCGTCGGACTATCAGGTGGCGTGGATAGTGCTGTTTCGGCTGGATTATTATTGCACGCTGGTTATGATGTAACTGGTGTCTTCATCAAAGTTTGGCAACCAGATTGGATAGAGTGCAATTGGAAAGAAGAGAGGAGAGATGCAATGAGAGTTGCCGCACACCTCGGTATACCATTTATAACATTGGATTTGGTTAATGAATATAAACAGGATGTTATTGATTATATGATAAAGGAATATTCTAGTGGCCGAACACCGAACCCTGATGTGATGTGCAATCGTTATGTGAAGTTTGGCGGATTCTTGAAATGGGCAAAAGAGCAGGGGGCAGATTTTGTGGCAACTGGACATTATGCTCAGGTTAGAAAAAGTGGAAGCGAGTATGAACTATTGAAGGGGGTGGATCAGAATAAAGACCAATCATATTTTCTGTGGACACTCAATCAAAAAGATTTGCCACATATTTTGTTTCCAGTAGGACATTTGCAAAAAAGCGAAGTGAGACATCTGGCTGAGAAATTTGGTCTACCAAATGCCACAAAGAAAGATAGTCAAGGGTTGTGCTTCATAGGAAAAGTTGATGTTAAAGAATTTTTGGCGCATTACATAAAAACAGAGAAAGGTAATGTTCTAAATGAAAAAGGAGAAGTAGTTGGCGAACATAATGGTTCTATATTCTTTACAAAAGGCGAGCGACACGGTTTCAAATTATTTGAAAAAACTCCAAATGATGCGCCATATTATGTGATAGACAAAGATGTGGATCAAAATACTATTACTGTTTCAAATAAGGTTGGTGGTCTTCTGCCTTCTGGGGAGAAAATGGTTACAATATCGTTTGTAAATTGGGTGGGCGGTAAGATTCCTGATTTTGATCCTAGTCAAACAGATCTGTTTCCACTTCAGGCACGTTCTCGTTATAGACAAGAGTTGAGTGATATCAGGATTGTTTCCGCAAACATTTCCGAAGTCACTCTAGAATTTGCAAAATATCAGGATATTTTGTCTCCCGGACAATCTTTGGTTATTTATGATGGGGAGAAGTGTGTGGGTGGGGGTGTGATAGAATAGGGTTAATAGAATAGTAAAAAAACTTATGGCAAAATTTTTGGAGAAAAATAATGAATATGTTCATATAATTGACCATTGGCCAGCCGGTTTTATCATGAGAAAGGGCAAACTTGGGGAGATTGGAATCGCCGAAATCCATGAAGCAAAAACTTCACAAGAATCATCACAAACGTATGCAGAGATGGTTAATAAGTTTATTATAGATGGTTTTGTCGAGAATACAGGAAATACCAATCAGTCGAGCTTCAATTCATTTAATGAAAATGGTGAAAAGAAAATAGAAGAATATTTAGAAATGCTAAATGCAAATCCTTATAATGCAGAAGTGTATAAAATTATCGGCGAACTTTATTTGAATCAAAATAATCTTTCTAAGGCTCTCGAATATACAAACATAGCATTGAGTGTAGACCCTATGTATCCATCTGCTTTGTATAATTTGTCTTGTGTATATGCAAGATTGAAGAATAAAGAAAAGATGTTACATGTTTTGGAAAAAGCGATTTATTGGCAGGAAAAAATGGGGTTGGTATATTCTCGAAATGATTCATATAAGAATAAAGCGAGATATGATGGCGACTATTCATACTATTACGAGGATTTAGATTTTGTCAGACTCTGCCCTCCAGAAATGTTACCACCAAATGAATTGAAGGAACTTTACAATTCATTAAAAGAAGATGAAGTTTATAAAGTTGTGAAGATAGGTGAAAAATTGTTGGATACAGATTTTGCTGAAAAATTGGCTATTTTGGAGCCGATGTTACAAGCATTAAAAAGGATAAATAGTGATCTTGCTGAACATGGGTCTACAAACTTATCATTGTACGGTGGTAATAAATATTCGATTCAACATTATATTGATTATGAAAATATAATTAAGAAGCAAATAGAGGATTTGAAGAAAGATGGTAATACAAGTACTATTTATAATGATGTGATGGTACAGAAGGGTAAGATGACCTCAGAAAAAGGTGGAGGTGGAAAATCTATTGCAGATATTTTGTCATTAAAAAATAAAAAATCATGAAAACATTTCTCGGTATAATATCAGATAGCTTCACAATACAAAATACAGATAGAGTTATTATTGTCGACGCAGATTGTTCCTCGGCTGTTAAGCGAGGTGACTTTATCGAAATTGTCTATTCAGATAATGGATCTGTAAGTGCCCAGGTTCTCGATGGTATTTTGGAGGAAGGTGCAAAGTTCAATTGCAAAAGTGAAAAAGTCTCCGCAATAAGAATTAGCAATGCCAGTTTTGAAGCCAATAATGTCTCAAATGTCTCAGGTGCGAAAGTTTATCGGGCGTAACATATGATCCCAAGAGAATTTAATAACACATGAAAACAATTATTATTTTAATTATTCTTATCATAGTTAGTGTAGGTTTATTAATTAATAATAAATATGATATGACCCAAAATAACTTAGATCAGGATAAAGCTTCGATTGTTCCAACTGCTGATACTTCTAGGAATGTTGCAACTTTCAATTATCCTGGTACTTACTTTCGATTTAACTATCCTTTGCCTGCAAGTAAGGGATCTACGATTGCAGAAATAAAAAAAGATACAGAGTTTGATGTTAAGATCTCTGGAAATGAACTCATAAAGGTAATTATTGGTAATGAAAAGGAAATCTCTAAGCTAAGCAATACAAATCCGCACAGTCTAAATTATAGAACATTTATTGATAATAAAACTCAAAATACGCACATTGTGTTTTATTCCAGCAACAATGATGCGAAAACTGTAGAAATTGTATTGTCTGTCTCAGATCAAAATAGTTATTCTGACACAATCATAAAAACCTTTGAATTTATGCAGGATGCGAATCCAAATATAAATAA
>CAYNZR010000025.1:0-7395 GCA_964401785.1 uncultured Candidatus Saccharibacteria bacterium | reverse complement strand
CTGGCGCTTCAAGACTCTTCATCAATCCGCCGGCGCCGAACTTCTGCTCAAGATAGCCTCCGCCGAGGCCAGACACTAAACCCTTGGCGCCGGCTTTCAACGGATCAAGCTGGCCGGCCGCGCGTTGCTGCTCGAGCTCGCGGTCGATAGCAGACTCGGCCATCATTGATCCACCGAGGCCGCCAGCAATGCGCTGGGCCGTTACGTCGGCCAGCTTGTCGGCCACGTGACTAGCCGCCCGACGTGCTACATTCTCCGCGCCCTTCTCTGCGACTTTTCCAATTACACGCTTTGCAAGGCCGGAACCAGACATTGTTCCAAGCAAGTTGCCAACTCCACGGCCGACACCTGTGCTTAGCCAATGCGCCCGCGGATCGGGCTGACCAACAAGATCCTCGACGCCGCTCCTGACACCTTTGGAAAGGGTCGTAAGCCCCGACGGATCATTCGGGTCATACGTACCAATACCCATGCGGACGAGATCGGCCACCGATCCGGCCAGCCCAACAGGAGACATCAGTGCATCGGCCGCGCCGGGCGCAATGGATTTCAACCCGCTCGTAATCTCCTCACCCCAAGTCGTCGGCGGAAGTTCAGAGCGATGGACGGCGTCGCCGGATTCGGGATCGAATAGATATTCCTCAGCGGCCGCGCCTGCGGATTGCACTTCCTTCTGCTGGTCAGGTGTGAGAGGGAGATATTTTGGCATGGAAATTAGAGTTTGGGGGCGATGCGACTAGTGCGGCCCGTGTCTAACTGCTGTAAAAATTGTTCGATCAATGCGCTGTTCTTCCGTCTGCCCTCAGGGTCCCACGAAGTTGGATGTAATGAAATGTCCCGCCACGTCACCGGCGCATTGGTCCCGGGCATTTCAGCCGGCGCCGCGCCAATCGAAGGCACATCGTTCGACCTGACAATAGCACTGGGCGCCGCCGCTGGAGTAGCTGGAATGGGCCGTGCCGAGCTGTCAGGATTCCGCGGAGTTTCGCCGGGCTTAGTAGGCTTCAATGAAATGCGGGCAGGCGCATTTGTGCTGCCTCCTGCGGAAGGTGGCTGCAAAGTACCGGTGTTCGGCCGCGCCGGAAGACCAAGAATTGTCCTATCAGCATCCGTCAAAGGTTCGCCTGTCTCAAGCCACTGAACAGCCGCATTGTAGCGTCGTGCATTGGCCTCAATTTCCGCCGCCTTCGCCATCCGCTCTTTGTACTCACGTTCACGCTCCCACGCAGCTCTGTCACGCTCAATATCACCTTGCGATCGCACTCTCTCGCGCTGAATAGCAGCGTCATTGTTAATTCCGGCAATCTCGCGACCAGATAAGTTTTCGAGAATCAGCCTTTCCAGTGCATCTGATCGAGCTCTTTTTTCAACTTCGGCTTGCGCATCCAGCGCGCTCCTCTGCCGATTCGCCGCAGCCGTTTCTCCCATGTGCGCGGCAGTCAACCGCGCCTCATTCTCCATGGCCTGCCTGTCTTTCGCCGCTTCAATCTGCATTCCGGCGATCTCGCGGGCCTGCTCCCTATTATACCCAGCCTGACTCGCGATCTTCACCAGCTCCCTCTCAAGCTCTTTATCGAGCTTCTCCTGCTCGCGCCGGTCGTTGCGCTTCCGGAAGAGAACCTGCCCGAGAAGCCCGAAGTTATTGACAAAATCGTCTGGCATATTATTTGGAGTTGACAACCTTGTCCATGAAATGTCGAATAACATTCTTCCATGCCGGCTTATCTTTGAGCCATGCCGCGAAGCGCTCGCCGTATTTGATATAAACCCACCTCAACCAGCCCGGCGCCTCATTGAGTAGCCACTCCCTAAACACCAACCACTTCGGCGAGGATTCACCATAGACCTCTCGGGCCACCCAGCACATCGCGCCGGCCGCGACTGATCCAACAATCTTGCCGATGCCCGATCCAATCCCGGCGCCCTGATTCCGCTGTGCATCAACCTGCTGCCGATTCTGGTCGGTCGCAAAGATGTTATTCATGAACGCGCCGCCAAGCGTGTTCGCATTATTTACTCCGGGTGTCTGCACACCGAGGTAATTCTGCTGGCCGAAGTTTGGCAACACCGTCCGCCGAGTTGCGATGTTCCCTGCATCCATTCCACTCCGCAGCGAATTGGTGACGCCCGAGCGCAGATTGATCAGGTTATTATACTCTCCTCGACGCTTCGCTTGGTTCTCGCCGAAGGTCATCGCGTTCGAAATCGTCTGCATCGGCGAGGCCGCGGCCCAACTCGTCCGGCCAAGTCCTCTTGCAATCCCTTCCTGCTCGCCCTTTGACAAAGCATTAGGATCATTGCCCATCGCATTGAATGCATTATCCAATTCACCCATCAGCGCCTCGCGGTTCTTGAAGAACTCCGGGTCGACAGACTTCTGCAGAGCCAAAGTGCTAGCCACGGACTCCTTGCCCGGGCCCTTGAGAATGTCGGCCTCAGTCTGCGCCGCGCCGAGTTGCTCAGCGGCCGACAGCTCGCGGCCGATCTTACTAGTGTCGCGGCCGAATGTATCCAGCAGGCCGGTAGATAACTGATTCAACTCCGGCGAGTATTTCTTCGCAATGTCAACCTCGGCCCGGGCCTGCGGATCGTACTGTCCGCGGACCTTATCCATGACGCCCGGGAAGTAGGCATTCATGGCCTGCAGGATTTCCTGCACGGATTCATCCGTGTTATCAACACGGCCCTTACCTGTGCCAAAAATGTCAGACATATTAGAACTCGTAGTTGACCTGCGTGCCCTGTGCCTTCACTTTGTTCGGGTCAATGCCGCCGGCCCGATTTGCGAAGTATTTGTCGAGCTGGCTAAACAGTCCATCTAGGTCTTGATTATCTCCACTTTGCATTGACTGAGGAATGATCCTTTCGCCACCTCCTCCACCTGTCGGTGCTCTGAGATTTGACTCATTGAATGCGATTGCCCCTTTCGCGAGGCCGTTACCAACTGCGCCTAAGCTGCTCATTTTAATGCCTTTTGTTTGAATTTCTGAAAATCAATTACCTTCGGCCGGCCCCTTCGCAGATACGACAGTGTCGTAATACTTCCGAAGATGTCCTCTAAGCGGCTTATGAACTTTTCGAAGGCGCCGGGCATCAACGTGACGAACATGGTCACGTACAGGACACCATTCGTGTTCTTCGCCGCAATCATCCCCTCCAAGGCCGAGCCGTTCTCTGAGCAAATGATCCATATGTCTTCCTTCTGGTCGTACAGGAATTTGCAGTAATCCGCGAAAGTGCTTGAGCCCTTGTCAGGAACTCTCGGCCACGTCAGCTTGGCAATATCGAGTAACGATAACGATAAAGCTTGTTCCATACCAGCTAGCGGATAATTGTGAAGGCGTCAGTCAGGGATTTGTAAGAACCCTGAATGACATTGGCAGACATGATTAACTGCAAGGCGCCGGCCTTCGTGGAGTGCGCAACATACTGCACGCCGTTGGTAAACACTCGCTCGTAGTTCTCCGCGGTATCGGATGAAATTACCAGCTTGACATTCATGGATTCAAACGGCCAGCGCAGATCGGTCGCGGCCGTGCCGGCCGAGGTATATGGCGCCCGCGGCAGCACCACAATGTTGAACTTGCCGACGCCGTAAGCGGCGATCTGGCCTTCCAGCCACGACATCGCCGGGCCGCCGACGGCCAGATTGGCCGTGACATCCGAGATCAGAAATACATTTGCATAGTCGTATTCCAGCCGCATCTGCGAATAGGACTTCCAAGCCGCGTAGAATGCCTGCGCGGTGGCCGGCGTGACCAACTCACCGCTGCCCAACACGGCCCGGGCATCGAGGCCGGCATTCAGCGTGACCGCCTGCAACGACCACGGCTCGGTCACGGCCCCCAAAGGCGAGATAAGAACAGTCTCGGCCGAAGGAGTGAGGATTGAGAAGAGTTGTGTATAGTCGTAAAGCGTTGCGGTCGCGGCGCAATAAACAAACTCGGCCGCCGCCGTGAACACAGTGGCCGTTCCGGCCCGAGCTTTGACTTTGGAGTTTCCATTGACAAGTTCCTCGTCGACCGTTGGCGCGTAAAGCACGTACTTCTGGCCGATTGTGACACTATAAGATGTATCGCCCGAGAACGAGTCATCGGCCGTCGGCCGGCCGTAGAAGTAGATGGTTTCCAAATCGTCGATCTCCAGTTGAGGACTCACGGAGGACACTTCCCGCGTCTCTGCAATAAACGCGGCCGACACAAGCCGGGCATCGGCGCCGAAGGTGACCATCACGCCCGAGGAATATCCGAACTTCGAGTTGCAGTAATCGAACGAAAGCCCGGCCGACTGCATGTCGACCGCGATAGGCAGCCTCTGAGGCACAGTGGACAGCAGCCCGACATCGCCGGCCGCGGTATAGTCTAGCATCTTGGCCTGCCGCATGTCATCGAATAGTTGTTTATCCGTCCAAAGCTCGACATCGACTTGGCCGGACGAGAGGATGTTATTGAAGCCGAGGTGAACATCGGCCACCTTCAACTGCTTGTCGCCTTCGCCGGTCGAAAACTCGCCGAAATATACAGAAGCCGAAGCTTTCTCGCCCGTGCGCAAAGGCATCTCATACAATCCGCTGGCCGTGATATAGAACACCCGCGTCAGGCCGGCGTCTTCAATCACAGCGAATTCCTTCACCATTCCTAATGTCAGGTCGAAGCCGACATATGCGTTCAGCACATTATCATGGACCAACACGGCCGGCCCGAAGACCGTGTTCACAGCGATCAACGTGTAATCCTCGACCATCACGGCCGCCGTGGATTCAATCGGCCGGATGAGGTAGTCGACAATCTTCGCGCCGTATGGAGTGTTGTTACTAGCGCGTTGGACTTGCAGGACCTGATTGAAAGACTGAATCCCGGCGGGCGAAATGAACAGACTCTCGCCGTTGATGAATGCAAATGCGAGGTCATTCACTGCGCCAACCGGGAAAAGATCGGAAGGGATATATTGAGGCTCGCCAAAGATCGTCGGGAGTTGATATTCCGGCTCAAGAGAATAGGAATTGTAGCGGGTAAACACCACAAGACCAGAGGATTGCGAGGGGACGAGCGCGGTTAGCTGTGCGGCCGTGACGGAGAGGTGGGTCGAATCGGCCGTGCCTTGCTTCTCGCCGTCGTTGTTGATGTTCAGCACGAAATCCAGCGGCCGGCCCGAGACTGACTGATAGATTTTCGCGCCATTGGCAACGAACAACTTCCGGCCGGAATAGGCCATGAACGTCCCGATGGGAATATACTCCGGATTTTCGTATGTCCAATCGTCGTAAGTCTGCGCCGGCCGGAAGGAAAAATCCGAGAAGATCAGCGAAGGCTGGTTAACGCCGTCCTGAACTACGATGCATTCTTCCGCCACAGACAATGTCGGCTGATATTGCGAATTCACCAGCCAGTTGCTCGGCGCCGGCACAGCCTTGTGGTACACGCGGTCGGCCGTCGCGGAAATGACGCCCGTGCCAACCTGTTGAATGCAGGTGTCAGTCGCCAACTTGACTTTATACACTCCACCGGCCACAATGAGCCCAAGCGTATTGTCATTCGCGAACACGGCCTGATGAAGACCGACAGGAGAATCCAATCTCCTATGTCTATACGCCGGCTCAATCGCATTTCTCCGAAGCCTGACATTGAACCCCAGCCGATATGAGGCCGTTTGTGGCTTGGTAATGTCGGTCAGCGCCGACATGCCGCCCGAGAAGTCAAGTTGGGAGATTTTCACAGCACGCCCGGGTAGAGGGAAGTCCAAGGAGAAGACTTGAGATCCAGCGGCAGCATGTAGCCTTCGCGCGATTGCTTGGCAGTGGAGTCAATTAACTCCTTCGCTTTGGTTTCAAACTTATCAGTCTGTTTCATGGCCGCATCATCGGTCCGCAGCCCGAGCCGGGCGGCCGTGACAGCCTGCTGGAGGACCACACCTAGTGGGTCCTGAATTACATCGTTCTCCGAACGGATGAACAGCGGCCACTTTTTGAACAGAATAGTGTAGCCATTGCATGGGAACGTCGTGGCAATGGTATTCCTGTCGAAAATCTGCGCCCGAATGCACCAGACTTCCGTCTGCGAGGCCGGAATGATTGAGACAACGGCGCCGGTGATGTCACGTACCTCGACATCTGCCGTGGTCGGCAGTGATTTTGAGATGGCCGAGAGGTCTACATAGCTGCCGGTTGTGGTGTGCTCCCTTTCAGTCGGCGAGAATGGGACATCCTCGATGTTATCTACTCCATAAGCATTCGGCCCGCGCACCGTGACCGTGAAAGATTCTCCAGCCGCTCGGCGGAGCTTCAAAGTCAGCGGGCCGGGATTGGCAATAGAGACGAACAACGGCGACCGCGCGAGCACGCGGATCTCCATTGTGGACTGCGAATACGTGAAGTCGTGATACGCGGCCCGAGGAGTATTCAATCTCTGTGCCTCGCCGACAATGCGCTTGATTCCTTTCAGCTCGAAAACATACCATGGTAGAGAGACAATCCGCTGCTCATTCGGCAGAACATCTAACTCGGCCAGCGCACCTTCGATGTCCTGTGAGCACCACAGACGCTTGAGTTCGTTGTTGACCTCTCTCAGAAGCTGCGTCCGATCCCGCTCGCCGGTGCGGTCGGCCACGAAATTGATGATGTCTTGGATGCGCATTAGAGTTTGGCGTAGACTTTGACCTGCCAAGAAGCTGAGGCTGTGTCAAGAGAAAATCGGCCGCCACCACCTTTCGGATAGAGAAACAGGTTCGCGGCCGTACCATCGTTGTTACGAATCACAGTTACATTTGTCGCATCTACACAAACAGCAAATCCCGGTAGACCAGTATTTGCGGCCGACCATCCGGCCGATTCGATTGAAACTTCATCGCCGATTGCATAGCCATTGTTCACGGCCAGCGCACGCAGAACAACACGAACAAGTGACGGAACTCCGGTAATGCCGTGGGAAAGCACGGCCGGAACGCCGACAGCCGGGATAGCCGCAGTGCCGACTGCCGTCAGAAGTGTGGAACTTCCAGAAGAACTGATCGAAGTAACTTGGCCCTTCGCGTTAACGGTAACGCTAGCTGGATTTGTGTAAGTACCAGCGACCGCACCAGAATTTGGCAACAGATTAGACAACAGAACCTTCTTGAACAACCCGTCAGTGAAATCCACCAGCGGAACGTAGTCCTCGGCGGCCGTGCCCGTGATCTCCGTGGCGGACTCAATGGCCGAGCCGAACACGTAGTTCACAGTCATCGTGCGAACCGTATTATCCGAAGTCCGCAGAAAGACGATCTTGTCGGCCAGCGATGAGAATGAAGTGACGCCGGAGACGACCGAATAGATTCGGCCGAAGAAATACTGCAACGAAACAGGTGCCCAAGATCCGCCGAGTCCGGAGAGCAGCGCGAGATCGGCGCCCGATCCGGCCG
>CAYNZR010000024.1:0-7921 GCA_964401785.1 uncultured Candidatus Saccharibacteria bacterium | reverse complement strand
TTGTGAATAAATAAGATGTACACAAGCTCGCAATATCAATATCTGCTATAATTTGGGTAATGTTCGTTGAAGATGCGCAATTATATAAATTTATTCTTGACTCCGGATTGGTAAGCAAGGAGGACCTTGAGGTTGCAAAGAAAGAAAGCGAAAAACAAAAGAAGCATTTGGGAGATATACTAGTATCTTCTGGCAAAATTAGTGCCGACAATTTGCGAAGGATGCAAGCTTATGGTCTGGGTATTCCATTTGTCGATCTAAAAGGCAAAAAATTGCCTTTTGAAACTTTGACTCTTATTCCCGAGCCGATCGCTCGTGCTCACAATATCGTCGCTTTCAAAAAGACCGATGTCTCTCTAGAGGTGGCAATGCTCGATGTTAATGATCTGTCTGCTATCGATTTCATAAAAAAGAAGGTCAATCTCAAGATTTTGCCTCGACTTACTGATTCGGATTCGATCAAAGAGGTGCTAGTTCAGTACCAGAAGAGTCTAAAGGCAGAATTTGGTGATTTGATCCAAAAGGAAACAGCGTCACTTCGGATGATTTCAGAAGAAAAAGGCGAAGCTACAACCGAAGCTGATCTCAAGAAAATAGCAGAAGATCTACCAGTGGTTCGAATTGTCGACACTCTTATCAAGCACGCTATTCTCCAAAATTCATCTGATATTCATATAGAGCCGATGGAAGAACAAGTATTGATTCGCTATCGTATAGATGGACTTCTCCATGATGCCATGGTTTTGCCGAAGAAAGCAGGACCTTCTGTGTCTGCTCGTATAAAAGTCCTTGCAAATCTCAAACTCGATGAAAAAAGACTGCCTCAGGATGGAAGATTCAAAGTAGATATGAATAATGAAAAAGTCTCTTTTCGTGTCTCTATATTGCCAACATATTATGGTGAGAAGATTGTCATGCGTCTCCTCCGAGAAAGTATTTCTGGATTTACTCTCGAATATCTCAATTTCCACGGAGAAGGTTTGGAATCAATTCATCAAGTTTTGAAGAAGACTACGGGCATGATCCTCATGACTGGTCCGACCGGATCTGGAAAAACGACGACCTTGTATACAATGCTAGATATCCTGAATACTCCAGACGTCAATATTTCTACTATCGAAGATCCTATCGAGTATCAAATGCCAAGAATAAACCAAACACAAGTCAAACCTGAAATTGGTTTTTCCTTTCCACAAGGTATCCGTACTCTAGTTCGTCAGGATCCAGATGTCATCATGGTCGGTGAGATTCGAGACAATGAAACAGCCGCTCTTGCAATCAATGCTGCATTGACTGGTCACTTGGTGTTGTCTACTTTGCACACAAATTCGGCTGCAGGAGCGATACCAAGACTACTCGATATGAAAGTTGAACCATTTCTTTTGGTTTCTACTCTCGATGTGGTTATCGGTCAAAGATTGGTTAGGAGACTGTCAGATCTAAAGCAACAGTACAAATTGACCAAGGATGAATTGGCTCAATTGGAGAAGATTGTAGATCTAAAGAGAGTGTTAACAGCACTCAAAGCCGAAAAGATAGTAAAGCCTACTGATGATTGGGATACGATAAAGTTTTGGAAGGCTGTCCCTGGTCCTGAAGATGATGGTTTCAAAAGTCGCGTCGGTATCCACGAAGTTTTGACAATGAGTCAATCAATCAAGACTCTCATCATGAAAAACGCTACTTCTGGTGAAATAGAAGAACAGGCAAAGAAAGAGGGAATGCTCACAATGCTTGAAGATGGAATATTCAAATGTGTAGAGGGTATGACTACGATCGAGGAAGTCTTGCGCGTGATTACAGATTAGTTGAACACTTGTGCGAGCCGTTTATTATTTAAGTATCATTTTAGTAGATAAAAAGATTTAAGTTTTTAGATTTAAGATTTAATTTTGCAACATGTCCCACTTTATTTTCAAAGCAAGAAAATTATCTGGAGAAATCTACAAAGGCGAGAAAGACGCTGACAATCATTATGAATTGTACAAATTATTGAGAGATCAAGGTGAAGAAGTAGTAGAATATAAAGAAAAAAAGTCTGCTGGAAAGTGGAATTTTAATGTTTCAATATCTTTCCTAAACAAAGTAAAAGCTATAGAGAAAATCAATTTTGCTCGCAATCTAGGTGCAATGCTTGAGGCGGGGTTGGCTCTTTCTAGAGCGCTTATGGTCTTAGAAAAACAGACTCGCAATCCAGCTTTCAAAAAAATAATCAGCAGTCTCATTCAGGAGGTTGATCGTGGTGTGACATTGTCTGAAGCAATGGAAAAATATCCAAAAGCTTTTCCAAAATTATTTATAGCTATGGTTAGGGCAGGTGAGCAATCTGGAACATTGTCAGAGTCGTTGAAAATAGTAGCTCTACAAATGGAAAGTGCATATGCTCTCGACAAAAGGATAAAAGGAGCAATGCTCTATCCGGCAGTTATAGTTACAGCAATGATTATTATCGCTATCTTGATGTTTATTTTTGTCGTTCCGACACTTCTGAAAACTTTTACAGAGTTGCACATAAAACTTCCTCCAACGACTCAATTTGTCTTGGATATCAGTAATTTGATTCGAGATCATGGACTTTGGGTATTGTTGGTATTCTTGGTTGCTTCTGGATTTTTGGTTTGGTTTTCAAAAAAAGACTTGGGAAAGAAATTTTTGCATGCTTTTACTCTCAAAGTGCCAGTGGTCGGTGCTTTGGTCCAAGAGGTCAATACTGCCCGCACGGCTAGGACTATGTCTTCTTTGTTGGGTTCAGGTGTTGACGTTGTTGAATCAGTCAATATTACTTCGGCCGTGGTCCAAAATGTCTATTTCCAAGAAGCTTTGAAAAAGGCTGCTGAGGCAATAAAAAATGGCGAATTGATGTCAAAAACTTTCAATCAATACGTAAAATACTACCCTCTATTTTTCGTTGAGATGATGAATGTAGGTGAAGAGACTGGAAAAACTGGAGAGATGTTGCTCGGTGTGGCAAAATATTATGAGGATGATGTCAATCAGAAAACAAAAGACATGTCGACTATTATCGAACCTATTTTGATCCTGATGATCGGAGGTGCAGTCGGATTCTTTGCTATTTCAATGATTCAACCAATGTATTCGCTCATGGATGCGATATAAAATGAATAAAATAAAAAATCCAATATCAAAAGGTTTTACTTTGATAGAAGTCATGGTTGGCGTGGCAATCTTTCTTATTGTTGCGTCTGCTATATATAGCTCCTTTGTAAGTATTACAAAATTGGCAAAGGGAAGTCAGGCTAGAAGTCTAGCAGTAGAATTGGCTGATGAGCAGTTTGAGATAATCCGCAATTTGCCGTATTCAAGTATTGGACTAACAAATGGTATACCGCAAGGAGTCTTACCTCAAAATCAAACCCTAAACAGAGGTGGTATGAGTTTTGAAGTTTTGTTGACGGTTAGAAATATCAATTTGTCTACTTCTACTGTTCAGGCAAGTGACAAATTGGTAGAAATTGAAGTCAATTGTCCAGGTTGTAGTAATTTTCAACCAATTGTTCTCACTGGCCAAATATCGCCAGCAAATCTACAATCTGCCGGTAATGGAGGTGCTCTAGTCGTGCAGGTATTCAATGGAAATGGACAACCTGTGCAAGAAGCGACCGTGGATGTTGTCAGTGTAGCAACAAGTACAATTACAAATAACGATGTGACCAACAATTATGGAGTTTTGAATATAATAGGAGTTCCTCAAGGAATCAATAACTATAAGATAACAGTATCGAAAGATGGCTATTCTACAGAGAGAACCTATGCTCTTGGTGCCCCAGAGAATCCAAACCCAACAAAACCACACGCTACAGTACTAAACCAACAATTAACTCAAGTAAGTTTTTCTATTGATAAACTTAGCTCATTATTTTTTTCGAGTGTAACTCCACTTTGTGTTCCTGTTCCAAATATAGACTTTACTATGGTAGGAGCAAAGAATATTGGTGCAAGTATTCCAAAATATAGTCAAAATCTAGCGACTGGCGGTGCTGGAACACTCAATCTCGGCTCAATGGAGTGGGATACATACACAATAAGTCCAACGGATGGTGCTTATGATTTTGCGGGTATCAATCCAGATAGTCCTTTTTCATTGAATCCCGATACGAGACAAGAAGTTCAGTTGGTGGTCGTACCAAAGAACGGAAATAGTCTGATGGTTTCGGTTGTCGATAGTGCAACAAAACTTCCTGTTTCAGGAGCCAGTGTAGAACTTTCAAAAGCTGGTTATGATCAAACCAAAACAACTGGTCAGGGTTATTTGAGTCAAGTTGACTGGTCTTCTGGTGCGGGACAGGATCTCTATGCGAATGAGGCAAAATATTTTGGTGATAACGGATCGGTGGATGTGGCTACTTCATCGGGTGATGTTGTTTTGAAAGATCTTTTTGGATTGTTTAGTACAAATGCTACTGGAACACTCGAATCATCGACTTTTGATACTGGTACAACTAGTAACTACTATTCACTTTCTTGGAATCCAATCGGTCAACCTCTTCTTACTGGTTCGAATAGTTTGAAATTGCAGTTTGCTACAAATGCTAGCTCGACTGATCCTGTATGGGATTTTTATGGTCCAGACGGAACAGTAAATTCATTTTATACAGTCTCTGGTAGTCCGATAAGTAATGTTCACAACGGGAAACAATATGCTCGATACAAAGCTTATCTTACAACTGAGACGGCAACAGCTACACCAAAATTATCTGACATCAATTTTTCCTATACCTCAGGTTGTATTCCACCTGGACAAGTCTTGTTCCAGAATCTTTCTTTGGCAACATACACTCTTCAGGTTTCAAAAAATGGCTACACAGCTTATTCTGGACAAGTTAACATTTCAAATGGTTGGCAGAGGATAAATGTAGAATTGGTTTCACAGTAAAATAGGATATAATTTAGTTGAATGAATAAAGTTTCTTTCAAAAAAGGCTTGATGATGGTCGAATTGCTTGTTGCTCTGGCAATTTTTTCTGTTGTTATCATTGCAGTTGGAGCTCTTGGTTCAAACGTTTTTATTTTCAACTCGACTACCTCTGGCTCATATCAAGCAACTCAAAATTCTCAGGCTATCCTTAGAACTATTCTAAAAGAGATTCGTGAGGCATCTCCTGGGGCAAATGGGGCATACCCCCTCATCAATACAGGTAGTACGACACTGTCTTTCTTTTCTGATGTAGACAATGACGGAGTTACGGAACAGATAACATATACCTTGATTGGCACGACATTTTATCGAGCAGTAATAAAAGCTACTGGTTCACCTCCTGTATATTTAATTCAAAATCAATCTACAACTTCACTTATAACAAATGTGATCAATGGTAATGCTTTGCCTTCATTCCAATATTTTGACACCAATTATACGGGCACTAGTTCTCCTCTTATTGCTCCTGTTAGTCCTTCGAAGGTTAAATTGATCCAAATCAACCAACAAATCGATATCGATCCGAACCGTTCTCCATTGCCGATAATCTTCACTGTTCAAGCAAATATTAGAAATCTAAAATCAAATCTATGACAAATCGCAAAGGAAACATTTTGCTTTCAGTTTTGATCTTCGCTTCTATAGCGGTAACGGTCATCATTGGTCTTACAAATTGGGGAGCAACAATGTTGAAAAGCATTAGAACTGTCGCACAAAAAGAGCAGGCTTTCCAAATAGCAGAAGCGGGAGCTGATTATTATCAATGGCACCTTGCTCAATATCCTTCAGATTACAAAGACGGTACTGCCACATCTGGACCATATGTTCATAATTTTTACGATAAAAATGGTAATCTCCTCGGTAATTATTCTCTTACTATTACTCCACCATTACCTGGTTCAACCGTGGTCAAGATTGTATCGGTCGGCACATTAGCTACCTCGACTATTTCAAAGCGAATTCAAAAGACTTTGGCAATCCCATCTTTGGCAAAATTTGCCGTTGTTGCCAATGAGAATCTCCGTTTTGGTGATGGAACAGAAGTTTTTGGTCCAATCCATTCAAATGGAGGTATTCGTTTTGATGGTATTGCTCACAATCTTATGACTAGTGCAATGGCGACATATACAGACCCTGATTCTGGCATCAAACAATGGGGAGTATATACAACAAGTGGAGTAGATGATCCAACACCAGCCGTCGGTCCAGTCAATAACAGACCAGATGTCTTTATTGCTGGACGTCAGTTTCCGGTTCCGAGCAGTGATTTTGCTGGTATGACTTTGGGATTGGCCCAACTTCAAGCTTTGGCACAGCCAGCTGCTGGGGGCAAGGAATGGTCAAGATCAAATAAAGAGGGATATCAGATTATTTTCAAAGTTACAAACGGTGTTACAAGTTATGATATTTACAAAGTGAATAATCTCCAAGCTGTACCAAATGGTTGTGGTACAGATGCTACTGCAAGTGCACAAAAAAATGGACCAAAATATTTCCAGTGGGGAACATGGAGTATAAAAAGCCCGATAAATAACAATCGAACTTTGCTCGGCAACTATCCAATACCAAGTAATGGAGTAATTTTCGTAAATGACCATGTTTGGGTGGAGGGTACAATAAACAATGCAAGAGTAACCATTGCCGCTGGAATAATTGGTAATTCTGATCCAACCAAAGATGCCAACATTACGGTTAATAATGATTTGAGATATACAAATTACGACGGAAGAGATTCTATTGGTCTCATTGCTCAGGGAAATATCAATGTTGGTATGGTTAGTGCTGATGTTTTGCGTATCGATGCTGCTTTGGTAGCAGAGAAAGGTCGTGTTGGAAGATTCTATTACAACAATAGTTGTACAAATAGTAGTCGCAGTTCTCTGACTTTGTATGGCATGATTGCAACGTTTCTTCGTTACGGTTTTGCTTATACAGACAATACTGGATATGACATAAGAAACATTATTTATGATAACAACCTATTGTATGGACCACCTCCATCGTTCCCTCAAGCAACCAATCAATACGAAGTCATTTCTTGGCAACAACTAGATTAGATACTATAATTCTATTCTATGAACAAAAAACTCATCATTGGTAATTGGAAAATGAATCCCCCAAGTATAGAAGAAGCTGTCGATATATCAAATAAGATTCGTATAATGGCAACAGATCTGAAGCAAACTGACGTAGTCATAGCTCCTCCATATGTCTTCATAACATCTACAAAGCCAAAAGATGAACAAAAAAATCTTTTTATGGGCGCTCAATCAGCGTCAGCAGATGCAGAAGGTGCTCATACAGGGGAGGTTAGCGCAAGAATGCTAGGCGATATTGGGGTTAAATATGTGATCATCGGTCATTCTGAGCAACGTGAACGTGGAGAAACCAATGAAATCGTTTCAAAAAAGATCGGTGCAGTCTTGGATGCTGGTCTTGTACCAGTGGTTTGCGTTGGAGAAAAGAGTCGCGATCAAGAAAGTGGTTCACATTATGATTTTCTTCGAGATCAAATAAAACAAACTTTTGCTAATGTAACGAAGAAAGCTTCAAAAGACGTTGTCATAGCATATGAACCAATCTGGGCAATAGGTGCAACCGAACCAATGGCGCCAGATCAGATTTTGGAGACAACAATCTTCATCCGCAAAGTATTCTCTGATTTATTTGATCCAAAAGTGGCAAAAAAGGTTCCAGTTTTGTATGGTGGTTCAGTAAATTTCAAAAATGCTGAATCTATAATGTCTGTTGGCAAAGTTGATGGATTACTTGTTGGTCGTGAAAGTGTCAATGTTACAGGTTTTCTGGAATTATTGAGAGTGGTTGATTCGTTACAATATTAGTCTGGTATAATTGGCACAGTGTACTTTTTGTTTAAAGAGTTTACTACATTCTGTTATAATTGTGACGTAGTACTTTTTTGTTTTTTCACTCGAGGACTTTTTTGCGAAATAATATCTCTTGTATTTTCCAAAGGCTAACTGA
>CAYNZR010000023.1:0-8233 GCA_964401785.1 uncultured Candidatus Saccharibacteria bacterium | reverse complement strand
CAAATTATAACCACCTTTCAATGGTAACGAAAAAAGTGTAGGATAGCAATATGACACCTTTGGAGCAATATCCCAAATTAGCCGAAAAGATAGGTACCTCAAACCTCTATTTCAAAAGAGAGGATCTCCATAAGTACGGATCACATAAAGGCCGATCTATTCCCTTTATGATCGATTTCTATTATAAAAAAGGCGACAGAAAATTTGCCATTTCATCTTCAGGAAATGCTGCACTGGCAGCCGCAAAATATTTAGACCAATTCAATTCCGCAAACACAGACAAGATCAGCTTAGATATTTTTGTTGGCCACAGTGTCAATGAAAATAAATTGAAAAAACTCAAAGCTCTAGAAAATGAAAATTCATCTAACTTGAGAGTTCTCACAAAAGAGCGTCCGGTCCAAGCCCTGACTCAAGCAGTCGAAAATGGCTATCGAAGTTTACGCCAATCGACCGATGATATCGCCCTTTTGGGATACGAAAGTCTGGGCAAAGAGATTACGAAAGAAATAGATAAAGGAGCAATATTTATTGGGACTTCTTCAGGTACAACAGCACAAGCTCTAGCTCAATTTTTCATCAATAACAAGATCAATATCCAAGTTCACATTGTCCAAACTTCTTCTTGTCATCCCATTTCTGATCAATTCGAAAATTATGACGGACCCCAAGAAAAATCCGTTGCAGATGCCATTGTTGCCCAGACGACTGAAAGGATGCCAAAATTGGTAGAACTTATCAACAAAACTGGTGGCTATGCTTGGACAGCAACCAATGAAGATATAGGCACAGCGATCGAACTTGTACAAAATAGTACCGATCTTACAATATCAAACAATAGTGCATTATCAGTTGCCGGTTTAATGCAGGCAATATACCGAGATTGGCAATTTGAAGGTAAGATCATCTGTTTGATTTGTGGCGAATAATAAATCTCGAAGTAGAATATCTCAACAATAAGACAATCTACCGTCTTTCGCTTTTTACGAATTCATTACAAAGCTCTAACGACTTTCTGAAACTTATCTCCGCGTTCTCGCCTTGATCCATCCAATCCAACAGCATCGAAACCAGGACTGAACAATATCAGGTCTCCCTTTTTTGCATTCTCTTCCGCAACAATGACAGCTTCTTCTATATTTGGAGCTGAGACAACTTTTATGCCTTCTATTTTATCGATCATTTTTCTTTCCAAGATTGTGCCACTTCCAGGCAACAATACAAGAGTATGAATATACTTTGGCATAGCTTCATACAGGCCCCCATATACACCATCTCCTTTTGCACCACCGAATATGAGCACGATGTTTTTTTCTTTTGAGAGAGTTCGTATAGCCAGTTCGGTAGATATTGGAGAAACAGATGTCGAATCATTATAGAATTCAACCCCCTTTATCTTTTTTACAAGTTCCAATCGACCTCGAAGCGATTTGAACCTTGTAAGAACATTTCTGATAGCATCTTCATCCACTCGAAAGAGTTTTGCAGTTTGATAAGCAAGAGCCATATTTTCTCTTTCGTGCAAGTGATATTTTTGACCGAGACCCCAGTCAACCGGAATAATCGACGTCTTGGTTCGAAGCATTTTTGCTTTTGGTTGAATCTTTAGTGAATGCGTCATATCAACAATAGAATCCGAAGCGACAATGAAATTGTTGTATGTCTGGTACGATAATATCTCAAAAGGAGTTTTATTATAAGAATAATCCGAAGGCAAAGAAGCAAAGACAGCAACGTGTGGACTTATTCTCATTTCAAATAATTCCTTCATTATTGGGCCCGACATTCTAACTAGGATGATATCTCCGCTTCTTATCTTCTTCAAATGAGTAAGAATCCCATCATTCGACTCAGAATCTATCACAAATAAATTTTGTCCATCGATCGAATCGCATGCAATATTGAGCAAAGGTCTCAACATAGACAATAACGTCGACTTTCCACATTCACCTATTATCCCAACAAAAGTGACCGCAGGTGCCTGTCTGAAAAATAGCGTTTCTGGATATTCGATCAATATTTGTTTGGAAGAATTTTGAAGTGGTTTCAAGAAGTTCGCTTCCCGATTGTATTCATGAGACAGGATGATGATATCCATATCGAGTAAATCATCAGCGGGAATAGAACCACAAACATAATTTGCAAGACCAATTGAACGCAAAAAGACCAAATGGTTCTTGAGTCTCGCTTCACTTTTCAGATCATAAACACTAACCAAAGCACCAGCTTTGATTAGAAATTTTACATCTTCGACCATTTCTCCGTTGCTTCCAAGCCCAATAACGGCTATTCTTTTGTTCTTGAAATAGTCCCTAGAAGTCATAAATGTAGTATAGGCTATGACGTCTCGGCTATCAATCTCTTGATTCGAATCATCTCTTGTAGCATAGCTTGCATTTTTATTGTCTCATCAGAATCCGAATGTGCACTTACAACAAACAAAGATAATTTTTTCATGAAGACTTCATGCAAATCATGAAAATATTCATCTAAAATTCGTATTTCATTTTGATTTATATGTCTATCAAACTTTGTTGGATCGTTTTTGTCTTGACCTTTTATGGCAGGACCATCCAAGACTCGCAACAACTCTAACGGCCTCTTGATACCATCGTACAATATCGAACTATGATTCAAAACCCCTTCCAAAGAAGGAGATGCTATCTGATAATCACGCATTATTGTTTGTTAGTACCGCGCAGAATGTATTTTTTATTTTTATTTATCTGCGGAACTCGCTCTTTAAATTTCTAGCTAAAAAGTTCGGGATTGCTAAGGGCTACGCCCAAGCAATCCAACACCAACTCACTTTTTAGCAAGAAATTTATATTCGCTCAGACAGTCCTCGATAAATAAAAATAAAAAATACATTCTGCGCGGTACTCTAATAATTAGTAATCCGCACTAACACTTGCAAAAGAATCTTTTGTAATAATTACATGATCTAGAATAGTTATACCTAGAATTTTACCAGCTCGAACAAGGTCTATAGTAACATCAGAATCTTCTTTGCTTGGAAGCGCTTCACCAGAAGGATGATTGTGAGCCAATATGATCGCTGCCGCATTGCATTCTATTGCAGGTCGAAAAACTTCACGCGCATGGATGATGTTTGAATTGACCGTACCGATAGAGATGACCTCATCTCTCAATATACGATTGTGGCTATTTAGATATATGCCTCTCAAATGCTCTTTTTGGAGATTACGCATATCTTGGAGATAATCAAAGACATCTTTGGCATTTCTGATTGTAACTAGACCTGAAGATGAACGATCATAAAATCTTCGCCCAAGCTCTCCGCAAGCAACAATCTGACAAGCTTTGACTATAGGTATATCTAACTCTTTAGATAATTTTTCTGGATCAGTCTCCGCCAAAATGCTTTTTTCTCCATAATCGCGAATTAGCCTATCTGACATTTCCAATATATTCTCTTTGGATGTGCCCGTAACCAACACAACTGATAATAATTCCTTGATGCTCAAGGCCCCTGATCCACTATTTATAAGTTTCTCGCGAGGTTTGTCTTCGGACGGCAGGTCATGAATCGTGACTGGATATTCACGATACGTCTGATCCAAAAATCTCACATTTGGCCTTATTGCATAAGTTTGCATAAGGCAATTATATCAGATAACTACAAAGTTTCTACAAGAATAAAATTTGTTTCGTTTATTTCTCCGAATGGCATACCAGCAACTATTACAACTTTGTCACCTTTCTTTACCAATTTGTTATCAAGAGTCGTCTTCCTGACTATGTCCATGATCTCATCCGTTGTCTTGAACGTTGGTACGAGTATAGGATAACAACCGTAAGAAATGATTAGTTTATTGAGACAATCTTTGTTATCTGTTAGAGCCAAAACCATTTCTGCTGGCCTATATCTGGATATCATTCGAGGAGTTCTACCACCTCTTGTAAGAGCCACGATAAGTGATGCACCAATATTGTGAGTAGCTCTTACTGCTGACTGAGATATAACATCGGTAATTCCATGAGAAACTTCATACTCTGCAATTGTGTCTCTCGTAAAGACTTCCTTTTCGACACGGAGAGCAACCTTGGTCATTATCTCAACAGCGGCTATTGGAAAATCGCCCAATGTAGTTTCTTCAGACAACATGATTGCATCTGTTCCATCGATGATAGCATTTGCAATATCTGATATTTCTGCTCTGGTTGGAACAGGATTCTTGACCATCGACTCCAGCATCTGTGTCGCTGTGATGACAGGTTTTCCTGCAGAATTACATTTGTGAATGATGAGCTTCTGAACCAATGGTACCTCTTCTGCAGGTATCTCTATGGCCAAATCGCCTCTAGCAATCATAATAACGTCACTTGCCTCTATAATAGCGTCTATATCATCTAAGGCCTCAGGAGTCTCAATTTTGGCGATTATATGGGCTTTGGAGCCTGCTTTTGTCAGTATTTCTCGCAATTCTATAATATCCGAAGAACGTCGAACGAATGACAGTGCTATGAAGTCTAGCTTGTTCTTTATGCCGAATTCTAGATCTGACTTATCCTTGTCTGTAAGTGACTTTACCGAAAGGTTTGCCCCAGGGACATTGACTCCTTTTCGTCCCGAAAGTCTACCTCCAGAAATGACTTTTGTAATAATTTCATTACCTTTGACCTCAACAACTTCGAGTTTTTTTGTTCCATCTTGAAGCATTATGAAGTTACCTGGTTTGACCTCTTTTGGTAAAGCAGGATAATTGATATGAACTCTTTCTTGATTACCTTCAACTTCATCTGTGGTAAGAATGAATTTGTCACCACGATTAAGCATTATTGCATTATCCTTGAATGTTCCAATACGAATCTTAGGACCACACAAGTCTTGGACAATAGCAACAACATTTCCCTTATCTTGAGTAATCTTTCTGATTCGATCTACTCTTGCCTGATGTTCAGCAAAATCTCCATGAGAAAAATTTAACCTAGCAACATTCATCCCCGCATCCATAAGTTCTATAAGTTTTTCTTCACTCTCTGTTGCTGGACCGATAGTACACACAATTTTTGTTTTCTTTCCTATGTTCATGTTATTTATAATTTTAATAATTATTTTTTATTTACTGGGTATTTGACTGGATCAATAATTCTTGTAAAGCACGATAGACCTTTTGTATGCTTCCAGTTATCATAACCGTCAAGATAGCCTACACTATAAATAGCATCTGTTGCAATACCTTTTGTATATCCTCCACCAAATTCTCCTCGACCCTTATTGTCCTCTGAATCTCTAGCGAATTCTGCACAAATCTTGAATGAATGTTTTCCATTTTCAAGCGAATAGCTGTAGCCGTAAGGTTTGCTTGTATCTGGATCAATTGGAACGATATAACCACTTATCGAATCATTTAGTTCTTCGAGTGTCTTGGGTAATGATCCATGCAATTGCCAATAATTTACCAATTGCCATTGAACATTGGACAGATCGGTAGTGCGTGTACCATCCATCTTTAGATCACGTTGCTTTGTTGGAGAGCCTACGACCATGAATCCCAAAACGATCGCAAGGAGACCAATAATGACCGCAAGTATCGGAATAATTTTTTTGAAAATAGAAATCTTTTCACCCGAATGAGAACTGTTCTTTGCAAATAGATAATGAGCAAATATCATTGCCGAGACTACGATCACAACCAAAATTTTGTAAACGAATCTTACGGATATTTCTCCACTAAAATAAACATTTAATAATGCAATAATATCACCAACGATAGTTGCTCCGGCGATAAATAGAGTAAGATATATTCTCCATTTCCTTATCCAAATCTCGGCTTTTTCTATATTAATTTTTATATCCTTTTCTATAAAATATTCCAATACAAAAAGTAATGGCAATAAGACAATCAAAACTGAGATCGGCCAAGCAATATCTTGGGCATAAAAATATCCAGCCAATTGGTCTGGAAAATAATAGTTAATTATACTGAAATATAGGTTAATAATTGAGACGACTGATACAATGAGAGCCACGATTGCTCCTAGATGCAAAAAGAAATCCCTTGGGGTGGTTTTTGTGTTCATGGATATATTTTAACACAAGTCACTCTGTGCGCGTACTAGGATTCTTTCCCTACGGGAACTGTACAGGTTTCGCGTCGTACTCACCCTCGCAAGCTCGGGTTCCGTGCGACATGCTCAACCTCTTCGAATCCTAGACGCAAGTGCCTAATGGCACTTGCTTACGCGCAAAAAACTGCCAAAGGCAGTTTTTTTGTGCGCGTACTAGGATTCGAACCTAGGACCCCACCAGTATCAGTGGTGTGCTCTACCAACTGAGCTATACGCGCGTAAAAACAATTTAACAGAAAAGTGACATAAATGCTAGAGGATGATAATTTGCCAAAAGTTCAATCAAATTTCTATTAGTATGATAAAATTGAGCAATGGAAAAAACATACAATGTAGAAATTTACGGAACAAACGATGATGAGAAAAATCGTCTTGAGACTCATTTCAAAGAGCATGATATAAAAGCCAATATCAAGTATTTTAGTGAGAAAATTAACCCTGACAACTTATCAACAAGCGAGGCACAAGTATTGAGTGTTTTCGTCGATTCTATTGTCGACGCAAAGGTTATGGACAAATTCCCTAACCTTGCCCTAATCGTGGCCAGGTCGACAGGTTATGACAATATTGACCTAACCGAAGCAAAGAAAAGAAACATCCTTGTTTGCAATGTCCCATCATATGGTGAATGTACTGTCGCTGAATACACATTTGGATTGATACTGATGCTATCGAGGAAGATTCACCTATCTATAAACAAATACATCGAGCTGGGGCTCACAACAAACACCAATATCCGCGGTTTTGATCTTTATGACAAGACCATCGGTATTATCGGTACAGGCAAGATTGGCAAGAGAGTCATATCGATCGCCAAAGGTTTTGGAATGAAAATTTTGGCTTATGATAGTTTCCAAGACAAAAAAGCCGAGACTGATATCGGTTTCCAATATGTCGATCTCGATCACCTACTTCGTCATAGTGATATCGTCAGTATCCATATTCCATTTACAAAAGATACCGAACATCTCATCAACGCAAAATCATTTTCTCTGATGAAAAAAGAGGCTCTCATCATAAACACAAGTCGCGGAGGAATTATCGATACAAATGCTCTGGTTGAAGCTTTGAATAACAAAGTCATAGCAGGAGCGGGACTCGATGTATTAGAAGAAGAAAATATCGTAAAAGATGAGACAGCATTCATCATGAGCAACAAAACTGGTGAGCACAATCTCTGCACTATTGTCGCAGATCATGCTCTCATGAAAATGCCAAACGTCATCGTCACCCCACACAATGCCTATAATACAAATGAGGCGCTAGATAGGATACTCGACACAACTACCCAAAACATCTTGGCATGGATTCAAGGTAAACCGATAAACGTAGTTGCAATGTAGAGAGTCGTGCTAATATCAAAATATGAAAAAACAAACATCTTGGGGTGAAGTTGCAGATTGGTACAACGATCTTTTAGAAAATACCGAGGACTCTTACCAAAAAAATGTAATTCTGCCTAACCTCATCCGCCTCGTGGATCCGCGATCAGACATGACTATACTCGATCTTGCTTGTGGTCAAGGATTCTTCTCTTTTGCTTTTGCCCAAGCCGGTTCAAAAGTGATCGGTTGCGATATCTCAAAAGAATTAATTGGACTTGCAAAAGATAAAGCAATCAAAGAAAAGAATGGCAATGTAGAATTTTACGTTACCCCCTCAGATAAATTGGCATTTATTCAAGATAAAACTGTAGACATGATAACTATCGTTCTTGCAATTCAAAACATAGAAAATATAGTTGGAACTTTTGCAGAATGCTCTAGAGTCCTGAAGCCAAATGGCAAGCTAATCCTTATTCTCAATCATCCAAGTTTTCGAATACCTCAACAATCGAGCTGGGAGTGGGATGAGAAAAATAGTAAGCGATACAGAAGGATAGATAGTTATATGTCCGAGCAGAGAATCCAAATAGATATGACGCCTGGTGAAAAAGAACAATCAAAAAAGCGATCTACTGTTTCTTTCCACCGACCTTTGCAACAATATGTAAAGGCTCTAGCAAAATCTGACTTCTCCATCAAACGCCTCGAAGAATGGATTTCTCACAAAAAAAGCCAAGATGGTCCCAGATCCGCGGAGGAAGATCGAACCCGCAAAGAGATACCAATGTTTATGTGTTTGGAGTGTGGGAGGT
>CAYNZR010000022.1:0-8276 GCA_964401785.1 uncultured Candidatus Saccharibacteria bacterium | reverse complement strand
AAGACGCAAAGATTCCTTTCATTGTTGCCATTACCAAGATCGACAAACCAAATGCCAATGTAGAAAAAGCAAAAACTAGCCTTGGTGAAAATGAAATATATGTCGAAGGTTGGGGTGGTGATGTACCTTGCTTACCCATCTCTGCAATAACTGGAGAAGGTATTCCAGAATTATTAGAGATGATCGTACTCATGTCTGAGATGACTGGTTTCAAGACTGATCCGAATGCCACCGCCGACGGTGTAATTATCGAATCTACTCTGGACACAAAAAAAGGTGTCTCCGCTACCCTCCTCATCAAGAACGGCACACTTCGCACTGGCTGTTTCGTAGTTTCAGAAGATTGTTATTCTCCAGTCAGATTCATTGAAAATTTCAAAGGTGAAAAAATAGAGATCGGTACAGCTTCAATGCCGGTAACAATTCTCGGTTGGACTAGTATTCCTCCTTGTGGTGCCAGCTGGGTGACGGTGCCAACAAAAAAGATTGCCGAAGAGATGATTGAAACTTTCAAAGAAGAACAAAAGAAAGAAACGAGATCAACAGCACAAAATAATCCGTCAACGAATTCTTCAGCTGATGAAAATACTGTTACTTTACCTATTATCATCAAAGCTGACGTTATAGGCAGTCTAGAAGGTGTCAAACACGAACTAGCAAAGATTCACCACGACAAAGTCAAACTAAAAATAATTAGTGAAGGAATAGGTGATATCAATGAAAATGACGTGAAGATGTCTATAAGTGATCCAGGTTCTATAATAGTTGGTTTCAACTCAAAACCTGATAAGAAAACTCAAAGCCTCATAGAAAGACTGACTACACCTGTCATTGTAAAATCATTTAGGATTATATACGAACTTTCAGAATTCATTGATCAATCAATGATTGCAAAGATTCCAAAAGAATATGTAGAAGAAGTCAGTGGAAGTGCAAAGATCCTAGCTATTTTCTCCAAGGAAAAAGAGAAACAAGTAGTCGGTGGCAAAGTCGAGTCTGGCACTCTAAATAGTGGCAATGATGTACGAATCATCAGACGCGGAACCGAGATCGGTCGTGGCAAAATCCGTGAATTACAATCCAAGAAAATCCGTGTCCAAGAGGTAGCCGAAGGTTTTGAATTTGGAACAATGATAGAAGCAAAAATGGAAATATCAGCAGGTGATCGTATCGAGGCAGTCAAAGTCGTCGAAAAGAAATCCAACTAATAATATTTCACCCATGAATCAGAAAGATCAAAAATTAAAAGAAATTTTACGTGAATTAGCAGCCAATTTCTTTTCTCGAACATCAAATCGCCAATCCTTGATCACCGTCACCGATGTCGAACTATTGAGTCGTGGAGGCAAAGCTGAGATCTTGATCACAGTCCTACCCGAAGAGATGGAGACAAAAGCCGTAGAATTTGCCAATCGTCAGCTCACAGATTTCCGTGAATTTGTAAAAAATAATTCTCGAATCGCCCGCATCCCCTATTTTGAAGTTAGAATAGATGTCGGAGAAAAGAATCGTCAGAGGATAGAAGAGATAGGTCAAACTATTCAGTAGATAATACTCGAGCCCTACTCACTTGAGTTCATATCACCCTTTACAAAAAGCCAAAAAAAGGCGAATATTTAGAGCGTAGTACAAATAAGGGCCACGTAGAAAAGTGGTAATTCGGCTCTCTGCAAAAGAGCTATACGCGAGTTCGATTCTCGCCGTGGCCTCAATATAATTTGAAATTTAAAATCTTAAATTTAAAATGTGGATGTGCGATTTTGATTTAAGATTTGAGATTTCAATTTTGAAATCTCAAATGCCCGGGTGGCGTAACTGGTAGCCGCAGCAGACTTAAAATTTGCCGATCGCAAGGTCATGTGGGTTCGATTCCCACCCCGGGCACTGATATGTACCCCAAAAAGTAGACACGGAATCCAAGTGTCTGCGACTTTCTTTTGTTAGAATTACTAATAATTAACAAAAGCAATATGAGAACAACATTTTCAAATAATGAGTTATCTGAATTGAGAAAACATCCGTGTGTTTTTAGTTGTACGGAAAAATCAGTTAATTACACGTATGAGTTTAAGAAGCATGTCCTAGAAGAGTGTGAGAAAGGAGTCAGTGCTAAAGACGTCTGGAAACGTGCAGGTTTTGATACAAGTAAGTGGAAAGAATTTTACTTCAGATCTACTGTGAGAGACTGGAAAAGAATAGTTCATAGAGGGAATATTTCCGACCTAAACAATCAAGGAGGTGTTCAGTGTGATGATGGGGTAACAAAGTCGCTTCGATCAGAGAAAGACAAAATCAAAAGACTTGAATTGCAAGTCAGATACCTTCAAGCTGAAAACGCTTTTTTAGCAAAACTCCGGGCCAAAAGAGCGGAGTCAAACTCAGGCCATCTCAAAAATACAAACTCGTAAAAGAACTAGATGATGATGTGAGTATTCTCTGTGAGTTAGCAAATGTATCGAGATGTGGATATTACAAGTGGTTAAAGACTTCTGATGCACCAAACAAAGATTACAACGACTACATAAAAGTAAAAGAAGTCTTTGATCGTGGAAAAGGTAAATGGGGCTGGAGGAACATCAAAATGAGGCTTACAGCCATGAATCACAAGAAGATACAGAGAATTATGAGGACCTACAATCTAAAGACAAAAGTGAGAAAGAAGAACCCGTACAAACAGATGATGAAGAAGAAATTAGAACACCGAATATTTCCTAACAAACTTCAAAGAGAATTTAACCAGCTTGTTCCTCTAAAAGTCTTCTGCACTGATATTACCTACATACCTTTCTGTGGCAAATTTGCGTATCTTTCAGTGATTAAAGATATTGCAAGTGGCGAAATCATGGCATGGAATATTTCTTTGTACCTTGAGATGACGTTAGTTACTGAAACTATTAAAAAAATGAAGTTGGATTCATATGAAGATATTCTGATTCATTCAGACCAAGGATTTCATTACACACATCCTGGATATATTGAAATCCTAAAGGAATTGAAGATGATTCAGTCTATGTCAGCCAAGGGAAAGTGTATCGACAATGCACCAATTGAATCATTTTTTGGTCATCTAAAAGATGAACTGGATTACAAGTTGTGTAATTCTTTTGAAGAACTTCGTTTAAAAATATCCGATTATATGCGATACTACAACAACGGAAGAAAACAGTGGACCAGAAACAAGATGACGCCTGTAGAATACAGAAATCATCTATTGTCCCAAAAAGAAGGGGCGAGGGTCGTGGGTTTCTAAAGTGTCTACTAAAAGGGGTACAGATCACGCAAAATAATGAGCGAGCTTGCGAGTGAACCCAGTGGCGAATCAGTAGATTCGTATCTCGGATTCATTTTGCTAAATGAAATAAAATGCCTCCGCACATAATTAATGTGATACAATTAAAGCCATGTTCCTCCTCTTAAAAGGCATGGTAGTCGGACTAGCTATAAGCATACCCATGGGATCTGTCGGAGTCTCTGTGATCCACCGAGTAATGACAAAAGAGAAGCAGAGAGCGATGATGGTCGGTATCGGTTCGATAGTTGCAGATACAATATTTGGAATAATCGCTGTTTATGGACTAAGTGCTATTTCCGCGATGATAGCCGATCATCGTACTAGTCTCGGACTCGTCGGTGGCATATCTCTACTATACATCTCCATAAATATTTTCTTTTCCAAACCAAAAGACGCCGAGGAAACAAGAGACATCTTTTCTTTGTCAAAAGATTTCGCTACCGGCTTTATCCTGACTATTACCAACCCACTTACTGCAATCGCTATCCTAGCCCTCTTTGCATGGTTCGGCATAAATGGGGCAGTCGTCTCCATAATCCCCGCTATAATCCTCATTTTGGGCCTCATGGCTGGCCTTGGACTGTGGTGGCTAACTCTTATCAGTATTACCACTCACTTTCGCGAAAGATTTCAGATATCATCTCTAAAAATAATAAATCAAATCTTTGGTGTCTTACTATTTGTTCTTGCTATTCTAGTTTTGAGCAGAGTAATATAAAACTGCTTTTTTGAAACAACGATCAAATATGCCTAAAATCCGGGGAAATAATCTGTCTTTATCCTATTCTTCTTGACCCCAATCTCTAACAATATTTTCTTCATAGCAACGACAAGTGAGTTTGGTCCTGAAATATAAAAAGTTCTTTCGGCATAGTCAGGAACTTCTTCCAAGACCATCCCTACGTCAATAAAACCTTTGTACCCATCCCAATCTTCAGGAATATTATCAAGATCAGTGAGAGTGTTTGCAGTTTTGAGATTGAGATGAGTAGTTGCACGATGCAAAAGATGTGAATAGGCAAGCTCATCATAGCGTTTGCAACAATACAAGAGGTTGATATCCCTTTCTTCATTTTTATCCAAAAGATATGTGATCATACTCCTAAATGGTGTAATTCCGATTCCACCTGCTATAAAACACAATTTCTCTTTTTTATTTTCTGGTAAGACGAAGTCTCCGGCGATCTGTCCTGCCAACACAGTCTTGCCCTCATCAAGTTCAGCAAGAGCACGTTTGAAACTACTCGATCTTTTCTTATCAAATTTTATTCCCAAAATAATATTTTCCTCAGTAGGAGAAGAGGCAATAGTAAAATATCTCCTATTACCACGACTATCTTGTCTATCATGCCCTAAAGTAAACTCCATATACTGTCCTGCTTTGAATTTGACTTTTTTATTTGAAGAAAAAACAAATTCACCTGTATCTCTAGCAATTTTATTTTTGCTCTCGAGAGTGAGAACATATCTTGATTTTGGACTAGCCAGCCACGAGAAAATATTGGCGATGCAAAGAGCAAGTTCTGGTGTAGAGAATATTTGTCCAATATGGATAAATGGAGCATATAATATACCAGTTATGAAGCCATAAACTATCCTAGTCTTTCTATTTGGTGGCATCGTTATCGGTTCTGATAACATGAAAGTTGCAAAGAAAATGATGGGTGAATCAAAGAAGACTTGTTTGACAAATGAGATAATGTCGACCTTACCAAAAGAACCAACCAACATCGATGCAATAGCAAAGATTACAAAACTCACAAAAACATCAAATCGGCGTACCTTGCGTATTATCAATAGTCCGGTAACAAGAACAAAAGGAAACATGTAGAGAGTTCCTATCCACCACGATGCTGACTCATTGATAGTAAGAGCAGTTAGAGCAACAGCAAAGGCAACTGGATTGAATATATGTTTTCCATATATAGAAACTATATATTTGACAGCTACTGACCAGATCGAAACCCAAGCCAAAAAAGGCAAGATGGTCACAAACTGATCTAGAAGTGGGGGAGTGATGATGAGAGCGAGAATAAGAGAAGTGATATAGGTAGACTCAGCATTGGTCTCAACAGAAAACACTTTTGAAAATAAAGTGTGAGTTAAGATACTAACTACAAGGATAACTGCAGTCGAATACAGGAGGGCTTGTGGTTCAAACGATAATTTACCAAAATACGACAAGACCAGTGCAACAATATTGAGAAATATTAGTGCATACAGAATGACTCTATACATCGTTATTTTATTCAGTATATTATCAATAGTTTTCATTTGTTTTCAGCTAAATATTTGGAGAAACCCTTGGTCATCATTTCTCTACCTTCGGTATCAATTATATAACCTTCTAGACCTTTTTGCTTCTCAATAAAAGCAATAGCATTTTCACCCATAACAAAAGCTGGCGTTGCAAACCTATCGGCTTCGTATACATTGGGACCAATGATTGTAATACTCTTCAATCGAATACCATCATCCATTTTTTCATTCTTTTTTTGAGTCTTTGGGTTATATATATGATCACCCCTTATGTAAGTTCCGGATGTAGCAATACCACAATCTGTCAATGACAAAATTCTTGTAGTCTCTCCCAAGTGTAAAGGATCCTCAATACCCACTCTCCACAATTGTTTATTTTCATTGACTCCACCAAGCTCAATATCTCCACCAGCATTAATAAAATAGTTTTTTATGCCACACTCTCTTATTATAAGGCTGGCCTTGTATATAGCCCAACCTTTTACGATACCTGACGGATTGAGATTTCCATTTGGATCCCTAATATCAAAATATCCATCAGTTTGAAGTCGTGTTTGTTCGGCAAGTGTCAAAATCTCTATCATCTCTTCACTATAATTATGAGAGTCTATTTTTTTGCTATTGATAAGAGATATTTCACTATCAGCCTTGTATACAGAAAACCTTTCATCAACAGATCGAAAATATCTGAAGACTTTATCAATTACTGCTGACGCTATGACTTTGTCATCATTTACAATATGGACAATTATAGGCATGCCCATTATGACTCTGGTTTCTTTCATTATATCTGTATCTTTTTGGCTTGATCCAAAGCATTCGTAAGTGAGCGAACAAACCCTTTGCTAGTCTGAGTAGCCCCAGTAATAGTGTCAATTTTGGCACTTTGACTCTTTATTGTCTCGGTCTTGAGTAAAGGCATGGCTCTAGTGTTGATCTTGATAGAATTATCTCGGTCTTTTGGATAATCGAGGAATGCAACATCAACAATCAGACCACCAGAAATGGTAACTTTGACTTGCACATTGCCGTAATAAACATCTTCTATTGAACCGGTGTATAGACCATCTCTATATAGGGAAGTGTTTAGTGTCTGTGTACTTGAAGCTAGCAAATTGGGACCGGAAGTTGAGACAGGTTCAACAATTTTTGAATTACGCCAATTGATAGCCAAAGTATACAAAGCGAAAAATAATATCAAACCCAACGATAATGATAATTTTTTTGATTTATTTTTTACAACATTAACCATTAGAAATATTCATTACTTTTTTAATATTTTTTTATAAGAATTTGAAACTATTTTTATCAAGATTTTATCCATCTTTGATATCCTTATTTCATTAATAAGTATAAGTAAATATAATCATGAATACAAGAAACAAAACTAAGGGTTTCACCTTAATCGAAGTGCTAATAGTCATAGGTATTATCGCTATTTTGGCCACTATAGTCCTTGTTGCAGTCAATCCCACACGTCAATTCAAACTAGCACGAGATACTGAGAGAACCAGTGATGTAAATGCACTCCTAAACGCCATTCACCAAAATATATCCGAACATCGTGGCAACTTCGTCTGTAGTGGTACCACCCGCACACTTCCGACTATCCCACGTTTGGTACAATCCTCTGCAACTTCACCAGAAAACGAAGGTGATATTGCATCATGTCTCGTACCCGACTATATATCATCTCTTCCATTTGACCCTTCATATACAGGAGCACATTTTACCAATGTTTCGGACTATAACACGGGCTATGTGATTTATCAGGATAATAACAACCGCATTACAGCAAGCTCAACCGGGGAACTGACAGCATCTATTTCGGTTACAAGATAATTATGATAGTAAAATGATATATCTTATGTTTTCAATTGGTTACAAAGATAGTATGATTTAGATATGCCTGTAAATAAAAATCTAATAATTTTGTGGTTAGTTTGTCTCATACTCATAATCACCGCAATTCTATATAGACTATCGGGAGGCTACAAAGAGACCAAGGTTGATATTGATATAGAAGAAAGTACAAATACGAATCTCCCAATCGAAACTAGTCAGGTATTCTATGAAGTAGAAAAGTCTGATACAAAACCGGAAACAAAAATCCCTGTTCAACAATCTCCAATATCAGCAAAAGCATATCTTGTGGGAAATGTTGAAAATGGTGACATATATCTGCTTAGGAATAGAAGCATGGTCCTACCAGTTGCTTCCATGTCAAAACTAATAACTGCAGTTGAATCAATTGATCAATTCTCGATTACAGGAACAACCACAACAGCTTCCTCTACGCTCATTTTCCCAGATTCTATACAATATAGTGAAGGTGAAATATTCACGATAGAGGAAGCATTGTATCCACTGCTTGTAAGCTCATCGAACGTGATGGCAGAAGCATTGGCAACCACTTCGTCGAGATCACACTTTATGGATCTGATGTCCAGTTATGCTTGGGAGATAGGAATGCCTGCCACATATTTTGCGGACCCAAGTGGTATAAGTCCACAAAATATGTCATCTGCAAATGATTTCTTTGCATTAGCAAAATATCTATACAAACTTCGTCCCGATATACTTGCTATCACAAGAACACCAAAATACACTTTGGCTACAACCACAGAACATGGCTATCACGAAATAGTAAGCACACATCCATTCGTAAATGAACCAAACTTCATAGGAGGTAAAACAGGACGAACACCACAAGCCAAGGATACAA
>CAYNZR010000021.1:5215-8595 GCA_964401785.1 uncultured Candidatus Saccharibacteria bacterium | reverse complement strand
TCTTTTGCGGTAATCGGTTTTTTTGTAATTATTATTGCTTCATCGTTCAATTTTTCTTTGAAAAATTCTTTCACAATCCTATCTTCCAAACTATGAAATGAAATAACTGCAAATCTTCCACCTTTATTCAAAACTTCATACCCTTTTTTCAAACCTTCTTTGAGTGCGCCGAGTTCATCGTTGACTGCTATCCTCAAAGCCTGAAATGTCTTTGTTGCCGGATGTATCCTGCCCCTCCTATAGAATCCTGGAACTGAGATCTTGACCAATTCTGCAAGTTCCATCGTGGATTCAATAGCCTTTTTTTCTCTGTAACTTACTATTGCTCTTGCAATCCTCCTCGCAAATTTTTCTTCCGCATAACCGAAGATAATATTTGCTATAACCTCTTCATCCCATTTATTGACTATATCTTTTGCGGTAAAAGGATACTTTTCTGGATCACCCATTGTCATAAGCAAAGGTTCATCTTTCTGGAAAGTAAATCCGTGGTTGGAATTATCCAGTTCATCTGATGAAATACCCAAATCCAAGAGAATAATGTCGACTTTGGAAATTTGATGCTTCGACAAGACAGAGTCTAGATTTCTAAAATTCTCATTTTGGAGAATCAGATTTTTGCTTTGATTCTTTAGAGTTATTTTGGCCCGATCGAGAGCTAATTGATCTCGATCCAAACCGATAATAACGTCTAGTTTACCATCGAGCGCTTTTGCAATAGCAAGAGCATGGCCTGCACCACCCAAAGTACCATCAAGATATACATTAGTCCTCTTAAGAGAACCCGTTTTTTGTCTCTCTTTTGGTACTAGACCATCAACAACTTCGTGTAAAAGAACAGCCTTATGAACACTTCCACTAACTTTGGCACTATCCATATGATTAGATCATGCCAGCCTGACCGAGTTTCTCCGCCAGAGCACCTGCCTTACTCTCAACCTCACCGCGATATGAATTCCAAGCATCTTCATCCCAGAGCTCAGCGCGATCTTTGACACCTATGAAGACTACTTTATTCTTCAACTTGGCTCTTTCGCGCAAATATTCCGGAAGAAGCATTCGACCAACACCATCAATCTCGACCTCAACCGCTCCTCCTAAGAGGTAGCGGTTGAAACCTCGATTGTCCGCCTGGAGTATCGAGCTTTCTTTCACTGACAAACGCTCGGCTATCTTTTCCCATTCCTTCATCGAAAAGATGAACAAACAAGAATCGAGACCTGGCGTAATTACCACTTTCTTTCCCATTTCCTTGCGAAATTTCGCCGGCAGGGAGAGGCGGTTTTTGTCATCGATAGTGTGAGAGTATTGCCCGATGATCATATGCTTGTAGGAATTGTGGTATTAGAGTGATCGTTCAAAATTTAAAATTATGAGATTCACCGCATACCACTTCTTCCCACTTAGTGGATATTTTATACCACTTTGATGATTTTTTCCAATAAAAACAGTGGATAAGTCCTACCGAGGTGCAACCTCGGCACGCCGAGGTTGCACCTCGGTAAAAATTCATATTTTTTTGAACATTTTTTTATCAGGATTTTATCTCTCTCTGATATTATTCTCTCGCCGAGGTTGCACCTCGGCGAAATATGTCCTACCACCATATATACAACCGCGGTGCGCACAAAGTTCCAATTTTCTATGACAGAGCTGACTACGCGCGAATGATAAAACTGCTTTTTATCGCAAACTGTTCGACACCATTTCACCTTAGAAATTTGGGTGAATCGAACATCTTTGAAGTTGCGCGGACAGATACCTTGGTTGATATTGTCTGCTACTGTTTGATGCCAAATCACATCCACATTGCCCTAAAACCAAAATCAGATCTAAAAAACGATCATGGTATTACAAAATTCATGCGCAAACTGTGTACAGCTTATTCAATGTATTTCAATCTAAGATATGATCATTCTGGAACAATATGGGAAGGTGGATTCAAGAAAAAAATATCAGATGATGAGATGGATTATATGAAAACACTAATAGATTACATACACCTAAATCCCTACGCAATAAAAGAACCAAATATGAGCAAAGAAGAAAGGAAAGAACATCCGGCGGATGCTTATGAATACTCAAAAAACTACGATTTCTCAAGCTTCAAAGACTACCTGAATTTAGAAATACGACCGCAAAGGTCGATCTTGTGTGAAGAAGAAGTCAAAATATGGCTCAACGCCGAGGTGCAACCTCGGCATCAGTAACGCGGTTTCACCAACGGGAACAATTGTACTTCTCGAAGTGGTTTGTTGGCCATAACAGCGAACAGTCGCTCACCAAAACCAAAACCACAAGTTGGGGGCATACCATGTTCGAGCATAGTGACAAATTCATCGTCAGACATCATCGCCTCTTTGTCGCCAGCATCCAAAAGTTTCTTTTGCTCAGCAAAACGTTGTGCCTGCTCAAGAGGATCATTTAGCTCAGAATACCCTCTACCAATCTCACTTCCCGCTATGATCGGCTGGAACATCTGCACCACATCTCTTCCAGAGACACTCTTCGCCAAAGGTGCAACCAACTTTGGATGATTGATCAAGAACGCAGGACCAGCGATATTTTTGCGACAATATTTCCACAAGGTGTCGATAAGTCTCTCTCGGTTCGCCCCCTCATAACTTATCTTGAGCTCACTCAAGCGGTCTTTTATATCATCATCGGTAGCCGAAGTTATATCGATACTAGTTTGTTTTTTTATTTCATTGGTATAATCAATCTCTACCCAATCGTCATTTAGATCGAAGCTGTGATCACGATATGTAAACTTTGTAGTACCGAATACTTCATTGGCAATCTTGCGATACATCTTTACTACAAGAGCCATTCCGTCATGATAATCGGCATATGACCAATAAAACTCCATATTTGTAAATTCCTGTAAGTGCTCCATACTAGACCCTTCGTTACGATAGACACGGCCGATCTCAAATGTCTTTGGGAAACCACCAGCCATCAATCTCTTTTGCCACAATTCACCCACAGAGATGCGCAAATAGACATCCAAATCAAAATCGTTGTGATGTGTTCTAAACGGTGTTGCTTCTGCTCCACCAGTCGTAACTTCCAGTGTTGGCGTCTCAACTTCAAGGAAACCTTCTTCTTCTAGGAAATTACGCGTAACTTTCCAGAATTTTGCTTTTTTTATAAATAATTGTCTACTGTCAGGATCCATTATAAAATCCAAGTATCTTTTGCGTAATTTTTCGTCTGGATCTACCAAGCCATGCCACTTCTCCGGTAGAGGCAAAAGTGCCTTTGTAGCAATTGTCCAAGATTTTATAAGAATACTCTGTTCACCCCTCTGAGTAACAAAGAATGTACCAGTTACACTGATAATATCTCCAATATCTATAGCATCTGTAAGCAAACCAAAA
>CAYNZR010000021.1:0-5115 GCA_964401785.1 uncultured Candidatus Saccharibacteria bacterium | reverse complement strand
GAATAAGAAACTTTGCCTTTTGGGGCGGTCACCATGACTTTTTCACCCTTTTTATGACCAAGAAGTGCCAAACCAAGTGGAGACAAATTTGAAATCTTACCCATAGACATATCTGCCTCCTCTGAACCAACTAGTGTATACAAATATGATTTGTTATCACCATCTTTCTGAAGACGAAATGTTGAACCAATAGTGATAAGATCTGTTCCTCCAGCACCAATCATCACTGAATTTTTGAGCAAATTTTCTAGCTTACCAATGCGTGCTTCAACCTCTGCCTGATCCTCACGAGCCTGATGATATTCTGCATTTTCAGACAAATCACCGAGCTTTTTTGCATATTCTAGATGTTCAGCAATCTCTTTTCTTTTATTCACCTTGAGATGTTCTAGTTCCTTATTGAGTTCATCATATTTTTCTGCGGTGAGATATTGTACTTCGTTTGACATTTTATTGCTGATTTATGTTATATAATTGGATCAATCATACCAAAAAACAACAGAAAACTCAATCAATTGACCTTAACAGGTGCATTGGCAACAAATTTGTTATGATTCAATTATCTTCTTTCAAATATTCTGGTGCATTATCTCTTATCCACTCCAAGGTTTGTCTCATAACTGCACCTGCTCCAATCTGATAATTGACAGTTCCCTTTTCCAACATGACAACAAAAGCATAACGAGGATTCTTGTAAGGCCAATAACCGGTCATCCAAGAGTTTATCTTTTCTTTTGAATAACCAAGCTCAGCAGTACCAGACTTCCCTGCCAATTCGACAAAAGGAACATTTAGCGATGCAGATGTACCAGAAGTTATAGACATCCTCATACCGTCATGGATAACATCAAAATACTGACTTGGTATTTTGACCACTGATTCGACATGGGGTTTTTCATCAAAAACAATAGTCGGAGAATAGATCGTGCCTCTATTTGCAATAGCACTGACTGCCCTGCCTATCTGGATCGGCGTCACTTGGAAACCATACTGACCGATCGATGTGTGATATGTGTTTCCGACAAACCAAGCTTCATTAAAAGTTTTTTTCTTCCATTCTGGAGTTGGTATAGTCCCGGCTTTATTTATCAAAATAGAACTACTACCATCGAGAGTTGTAGTACCGAATCCAAACATCTGTAGATATTCATCTATCTTCCTTATCCCGAGACCTCGCTGATCTTTGAATCCACCTCCGACGGTATAGAAATAAACATCAGAAGAAACTGCAATAGCCTGTCTCATACTTACAGGTCCATGATTCTTCCAATCACGAAAGACTGTTGATTTTGTATCATCATACGGATTTGGAATTGAAATAGAACCATTTGTCACTATTATTTTGTCTGGATCGATAATCTTCTCATTTAGAACTCCGATAGCGACGAAAAGTTTGACAATTGAGCCTGGTGTATATAGTCCATCTACCGCTCGATCCAAAAATGGTAATGATTTGTCATTCAATAATGCTCGAATCTGACTAGCATCTTTTTTGTCTGACATTACTTGAGAACTATATTCAGGATAACTTGTAAGAGCGATTATTTGACCATTGTTGACGTCCATGATCACTCCGGCACCTCCTGCGAATCCGACTTTTTCTGCCACGTCTTTTATATTTGCATACAAGACACTCTGTATCCGACTATCGATAGTAAGTTTTACATTTTTGCCTTGTACCGAAGGACGACTCACACTCTCGGAGACAATATCATTGTGAGCATCAACCTCTACTAGTCGGACTCCGTGCTTACCTCTCAAATCACTGTCAAAATATTTTTCCGCACCCGCCTCGCCTTCAAAATCATCTTGATAATAAAAACCATTATTATCTTTTGAAGGATATTTGACATAACCCAAGATGTGAGCGAGACCTGTCGAAGTAGCATATCTTCGTATTGCTACTGTCTGACTACTAGTAGCATCATCAAGGGGAGCATTCCACGCCAACAAAACTCCATTTCTATCGGTTATGAGACCACGACCGGCAAACAACGGCACCGGACGCAAACTATTGTTTTGACTTCTTTCGAGATATTCTTTGCCGTGAATAATTTGCAATTTGAATGATTGAACAATGAAAACCAGTGCAATAATGAAAAAGACTCCAACTACCGACAAAAGAGCTCTTCTTGAAATCGGCTTTTCGAGACGTCCTTCAAATTGGGATATATCATAATTTGGCAAGTTTCTCGAATCAATCAAAATCTCATCAGGACTTATTTCTGCCCATTTTGATCTTCGGAAAATACCTCCAATTTTTGCAATAAAATCAAATATCATATTGGCATTATTGCACAAAAACTATTTTCTAAGAACTAGATTGAGACCAGAGAATGCTCCGAATATAGCAACAGAAACGATAGTTCCAAGATAGCCATAAATGCCGAGATTCTGATTGTTGCCGAAAAGAGCATCAAACAAAATGCCAAATATAATTATTTCAATAAAATTTGCAAAAAGTATTAGACATGTGAGAGATACAACAAGCACAACTACCCACCAACCGTATATAACGGAAACAAACAACAATAAGTCTACTATTATTCTTGCAAAAATTTTTTTATTCATTTAGTTTTTCTTTGTTTCGACTTTTACCCATTTCATCTCATATATATTGACTGGGGTAGAAAAGAATATCTTCTCGAAAGTAAGAGAAGGATCAGAATTGATCGAGACCACCCTACCGATCGGTCTTAAACCAAGATTGGAAGAAATAACAAAATCATCGGCTGAAACTTGTAGTCCTCTCGGTAATTCAATCTCATATTGCCCACCTCCCCGACCAATAGCGACTGCTGGGATATTTTGGGGACCGATCTCAACTTCGGTTTTTTCTCCTGGGGATGAAAAAAGCAACACTTTTGAAGTTTCACTATAAACTTCAATAATACGGCCAATAGGTATATCACCGAGTGCATATACGAGCGAAGTAGTCGAAACACCCCTATCCTTACCCGCATCAATCATAAGCTCGTCATAGGTGATAAAGGGAGGCTTTTTTATTATTGGTACAACAAAAAAGTTTGTCGATGATGATATGCCAAGCATTGCTCGTAACTCATTATTCTCTTGTTCGAGATAGTTGACTAGAGATAATTTTACAGAATTTTTTTCTAATTCCATCTTTAGATCTTGGTTTTCGAGCAGTAATGTTTCGATCGGACTTAAGCTACTATTTGAAACAGCAAACTGTAATCGCCAAAATGGTGTAGCAACGCTATTTAGGAAAGATGGGATAACATGAGGAAAAAAATAATGTGAAATAGCAAAAATAACCACAATTGTGGCTATGACAAAAGCAAAATTTCTACCTCGGCTTTTTTTATTTTTTTCTATGTATGTCATCTTCGCTTTGCAATAAAATAGAATTATATTTCTCCAAATTTTCAAGAATGATACCTGCTCCTCTTGCAATAGCTGTAAGTGGATCTTCGGCTATTGTCACAGGTAATTGCAAAGATTCTGATAATAGTCTATCCAAACCTTTTATGAGCGCCCCACCACCAACCAAGAATATACCTCGTTTCATAATATCTGCCAAAATCTCTGGCGGAGTAGTTTCGATAACTTCACGAGTCGAGTTGACTATAACCTCTATAGACTGACCGATAGCTTCACGGACATCAGAATCGGTAATAACAACTTCTCGAGGTAGGCCAGTGATGAGATCTCTACCACGGATAGTTGTCTCGAGTGGCTCACCGGGTACGACGGCTCCGACTGCAATCTTGATGTATTCAGCTGTTGTTTCTCCAATAAGGATTTTGAACTCATTTCTTATGTAAGAAATAATATCATTGTTCAATTTGTCGCCTGCTATTTTGAGACTCTTTGATTGGACGATACCACCGAGAGAAATGACAGCAATATCTGCAGTACCGCCACCAATGTCCATGACCATACTACCGATTGGTTCGAATATGGGTAGTCTGATACCGACGGCCCCAGCGATCGGTTGCTCAACTACATAAACCTCTCTTGCTCCAGCGTTCTTGGTTGCATCACGAACTGCTCTAACTTCGACATTTGTCACTCCAGAAGGTACGCCGACGACGACGCGTGGACCGAGGAGTTTTTTTGGCATGTACTCCCCTGCCTGCTTGAGCAAATAAGCAATCATCTCCTCTGTAACTTCAAAATCTGAAATAACTCCATCTACTAATGGTCTTACAGCTTTTATATGAGCTGGAGTTCTGCCGAGCATCTCCTTTGCAGTTCTACCGACAGCAACTACTTGGCCAGTTTTCTCATTTACTGCAACAACAGATGGCTCAGAGACAACGATGCCCTTGCCTTCGACGTATACGAGAGTATTTGCGGTACCCAGATCGATACCAACATTATTGGAGAGCTTATTCAAAATTTTTTCTTTTGTCTCCTTGAAATTCATATAAGTGAACATTATCACAAAGGCAAAAAAAGAGGAACATGTAGGGCAAGAGAAGGAATTGTAACTTTCTTCGAGGCCGCAAAAATGTTGCAACATTTTTGCTTAATCCTCGAGATTTTGTGCTCAAAATCTCTGCGGAGCCTCTCAGAAAATTACAATTCCTTCTCTTGCTACATGCTATCTTTTTATTTAGACCGTGGCGAGAATTCAAATTCGCGTACTTGACACAATAAATTAAGTCGTGTAGTATTCACACCGATCTGGCTCTGATGGTCTACCACTATGGTTGTATGTGGGAAACCGATAAAGCCAGGGGGAGGGCCATGCCCTCGTCGCGGCACATCAAGTGATTCTGCCCGTCAACAACCACCGGCCGAAGGGTAACTCCTGAGGCCGGTTATTTCTTTCATATAAAGATAGAAGATTTGCACTACACTTAAGTGTAGTACCCAAAGATCACTCTTATTATTTCGCCACTGCAACCGCATCTTCAAAGGCTATCGATAGGAGTCTCGAGGCGCCATCAGCTCCCATAGTCACACCATATATGATACCGGCACGAGACATGGTTTCGCGATTGTGAGTGATAAGAATGAGTTGAGAACGCTTTGAAAGATTCTCAATCATATCGCTGTACTTCTTGGAATTGGCTTCATCCAAGGCCGCGTCGGTTTCATCCAAAATAATAAATGGTGGTGGATTGACTTGAGAAATTGCAAACA
>CAYNZR010000020.1:0-8716 GCA_964401785.1 uncultured Candidatus Saccharibacteria bacterium | reverse complement strand
AACGTGAATCATACCATCCCAAATTCTTGAGATATTTGCCACTTTTTGGACCATTCTTTGAATCAGTCAAAACAACGCGAAATGTTGGTTCGTGTTTGCGTCCTGTTCTTTGTAATCGAATCATTAACATGGTTATGAAAGACTAACAGATTGGCAGAAAAAAGGCAATATATGATGATTATTTCAATGTCCAACCACCATCAACGACTATTGTCTGCCCTGTTATATAATCTGCCTCAGAAGAAGCGAGGAAAGCGACAGCATTTGCTATATCTTCTGGTAATCCATATCTTTTCCATGGTATAGCATCGATGAATGCTTGCTTGGTTTTTGCATCGATAGCACCTGTCGCACCCGGTGTCTCTATTGCTCCCGGAGCAACATTGTTAACGTTGATTTTCCTAGGAGCAAGTTCCACTGCCAAAGCTCTAACAAAAGCATTTATTGCACCTTTTGTTGCACAATAATGAGTGAGTCCTTCGAAAGCAACAATAGAGGCAATAGAAGAAATATTGACTATCTTGCTACCATCTTTCATGACTTTGAGAGCTGATTGAGAAGTTAGGAAGATACTCTTGAGATTTACATTGATGACTTTATCCCAATCTGTTTCTTTCATTTCCACAAATGGTACAAAAGGAAATATTCCGGCATTATTTACCAAAATATCTAATTGACCATATTTTGTCATAGTCTGTTCGATGAGCGCATCAACATCTGCTTTAATAGAAACATCACACTTGATGCAAAAAGCTTCGGCACCAGTAGACTGAAGTTCGCTAACCGCTTTGTCACAACCTTCTTGATCGAGATCACTTACAACCACTCGACAACCGTGTTTGGCAAGAACCTTTGCAATACCCAGACCAATACCCTGCTTGCCACCTGTCACTATTGCTACTTTATTTTTTAGAGACATATTTTATCTTATTTTATAATAGAAATTACATTATATCAGAATATAACTTTATATATTACCTCGCTTGCAATATGAAATGTGATAGTATATGATATTATCATACAATTAATTATAACACATGACTACCCTATCAATACCAATGCCAGAAGATTTGATTAAATTTATTGATACTTTTATTGCATCTGGTGAGGCAGAAAACCGCGCTCAAGCAATTAGAAAAGCTGTTCGCAAGATGAGAGAACAAGTTGAAGTAAATGAAATTTTCGAGGCTTCTAGACAGATAAAACAAGGATTATCTTTTTCAGGTGATTTACAGGATATCTTAAAGAAAAAGAGAAATGTTTAAAATTATCTTTTCCAAGAAATTTGTAGATCAATATGAAAATCTGGAGGATAAAATACAAATAGTCGCCCTAAAGAAAATAGAGCTTTTCAAATCCAATACAAAACACCCATCACTGAATACTCACAAATTGAATGGCCAACTTACGGGCTTTTTTTCTTTTAGTATAGATATGAAATACAGAATTGTTTTTGAATATGGAGATAAGAACACTGTGCATTTTTTGAAAATCGGAAATCACGATATATATAAATAATTTCGAATAGATATTCAAGCCAATAAAGAATATTTTTTAGACAATAATAGAGTTTGCAAATCTTTAAATTTAATGTACTATTTTCCAGGACTTAAGTCGTAAGTAGTACCAACTTCAATCACCTAAGAGAGGAACTTATGAGTGACAGGAGGAATGGATTATCCCATAACGTGACCAACGGTCATCTGACGACATGTAAGAAAGCGTGGATTATTTTTTTGTCTATTGCTGAAATAGGTGACGATTTCGAAGTCTTACAGTCCAAGTTTCAACCTCTGGACGGAGAGGATGATTTGACCTTGTCGGCCAAAAGACTACTCAGGGCGCTCGTATACGAATTAGCTTTCGTGGAATATGATGATGTTACCGAGATCGACCCTACATGGTTTATTGCCGACACTTTGTGGGAATTGCAAGGTATCCTACCCACACAAACTATTGCATGTCTTCCTGTTCGATAGTCAAGAAGGAAGAACGAAGTCACCCATCGCCCCAAACTCGCAAGAGTGCGGGGTGATTTCTTTTTTGATAAAAAGTTATAATTAAATAGTGAAAAAATATCTCCAAATTACAACAATCATTACCATTATAATTTTATTATCTATTTTATTAACACAAATAAAATCAATTAGAGATATTGTCTATATATATAAAAACAGAAATAATTTTTTTACACTAAAAAATGATGATATTCCGCCACTTCAGATATTGCATAGATGTAAGCAACTAGAACAATGCAATTTGGAACAAGGAGATATATTGATAAGACGACATATCACCAACAGAGTCTGGTTACTGACCAAGATTACTCATCCACATTTCACTCATAGCGCAATATATATAGGTAATAACAAAATAATCGAGGCAGGTGGACAAGAAAAAGATCGCGAGAACGACATTAGAATCATTGACATAGATAAAAGTGATTGGCTACAAAATAATATAGATGAAATTGTCATATTCCGACCAATCTTAAGTAAGCAATCAACGGTCAACATGATCAACTCTCTGACAACCATTGCAAATGATCCCGAATATTATTTTGGTCTTCACAAATTTGATGCAAAAAGATCAACTTGCGCAGAACTAATATACGACCAATTACTATCGCAAGAGTTGGTTCATAATGCGAATTACAATGACAAAGTGACTCCAGATTTTCTCTTCTATACTCTTATGAATAGTAAGGACAAATTTGAGCTCATTCAATAACAAATCGCTAATTGAACATCAAATAAACAGTCCACAAAGCAAGTCCAACAACCTCTATAATCAACAAAGTCGAAACGACTTTTATTGACCATTTTCTCAAGTATATTCCGAGAGTAAAAAATATGATAAATATGGCACTAGCTATAATTCCAATAATTCCATATACTCCGCAGAATTTGCCGTTACATGAATAAATATAAGCAATAGAATATAGTAAACCAACGGCAGGCAAACCATAAAAGATCAGATTTCGATCTTTAAATTCAAAACCAGAAATAAATATTGAAAGCAAAGTAAGTGCGAGACCTACAGCCAAAGTTATATAGAAAGTGGGCTCAACACCATTTGAAACTATTTCATCTGCAAAAATACTGAAGACTGAATCCGATCCATAGTTATATTGAGATACGAGAAATAGAAAAATGCCATAATTGGCTATAACTGAAAATAACCAAACAAAAATATTTTTTTTAGAATTCATAATAATACGTAATGAATAATTAGCATTATTATACACCATATTACCGTAGTCAGGAATATAATAGCAAAACATTGACATATAGAGATATGTTGCTATGATCTCTCTTAGTTGTGAGATCTCAGGACTTACTGATATTGGCCCAGCGAGTAAAATCTGAGATCGGAATCTCAGACCTGAGTTCAAGCGACACCGGCGGAGGCAACTCCGCCGGTCTTTTATTTGCTTTAAAAACTCAAAGGTTTTCGTAGATTCAAATGAAACAAAATACAATTAAGACCTAGTTCTTTTGATCATTCTTACCAAATAATAAATTCCACCAATAACAACCAACAGTCCAAGTCCTTGAGCACCAGGACTGTCATCATATCCACCATAAATAAAGATAAACACCCCGAACATTATTAAAAATATGAAGCTTAGTATTTTAATCATTTGATTATATTATTTTGTGAATTAATAATTTACAAATCTGCGTAGGCATTTTATTTCATTTAGCAAAATGACCTACTGGGGTCGCTTCGCTCTGTAAAATGCACTCACGCAAAATCGTTACACACCATACTTGCGGAGGCATTTTATGTCGCTTCGCTCTGTAAAATGCACTCACGCAAAACATAGTCGCTTCGCTCCTTGTTTTGCGGAGGGTAAGGGATTCGAACCCTTGGTGGGTTGCCCCACACACGCTTTCCAAGCGTGCGCACTAGACCGCTATGCGAACCCTCCACACACTTTGTGATACCACATCTTAAACTAGTTTTGAGTCTTGAGCAATTTTTACAGTGTCACACATCTCTGATCTGAGCATTTGCGATTCAAGATTTGAGATTTAAGATTTGATATTTAAGATTGCAACCTACCATCTCCCACTCGCTCCACCTCCACCAGAAAAACCTCCGCCAAACCCGCCGAAGCCTCCACCCCCATGTCCTCCACCGAAGCCTCCACCACCCCAAAAACCTCCCGCACGTGGACCACCTTTTGAGACAATGAAATCGAACAATAGACCAAGTAGAGTCAAGACTATTACTGCAACTAGACCAAAATAGATGAAACCAACGAAGATGCTGATTATCAATCCTATACCAGCACCAACAATACCTCCCATCCACCATGATTTTGATTTGCCGAGAATATGACTAGCTATGCTGATAAACAAGAAAAATATGAAGATAAAAAATTCAAAATACTTACCATTAAAAGAAAAATTATTCTGATCCGCAACGAATGATGTGTCTCCAGTATTGTTTATGACCTGAGATAAAGCATCAACACCTTTTGTTATACCAAGTCCATAATTACCTGTTTTGAACTCAGGTATGATAACTTTTTGTATAATCTGATTTGAAAGCAAATCCGTCACAACACTTTCCATACCATATCCAACTTCAATCCTAACTTCTCTTTCTTTTGGAGCAACGAGAAGAAGAATGCCGTTATCTACATTCTTCTTTCCTATTCCCCATTCTTCAAATAGTTTTACTGCGTAAGATTCTATATTTTCATCACCAAGATCTGGGATAGTGACAACGGCTATTTCGACAGTTTTTGTATTATTCAGATTTTGAAGATCTGTTTCTATTTTTTGCTTCGTTGACGAATCCAAAATATTGGCAAAATCACTTACAAAGCCCTGTGCTTTACCAGGGCTTGTGTAAGCGAAAACAAAAAGAGGAAAAACCAAAACTGTAACTGCTATTAATAGTTTCTTCATGTTTAGAGAAATAGAGGTTAGAGATATAGAGGGCTAGGATATAGAAAATATAAATTTGCAATTTCTCTAACACTCTAATTCTCTCGCACTCTTATCTTTCTTTAGAATTTAACCTCAGGTGCCTTTTCTGCTCCTTTGACCGCTTCGAAATATGCTCGATCGGAGAAACCAAATATTGAAGCAACTACAGAACTAGGAAAACGTTTGACCTTGAGGTTGTAAGTTTCAATATCTTTGTTAAATCTCGATCTCTCGACACTAACTCGATTTTCTGTACCTTCCAATTGAGACATCAATGATTGGACAGTTTCTGAAGACTTGAGTTGTGGATAATTTTCTGTAATTACGAGCAATCTACCCAAAGCACTCTCGACCTGACCTGCTGCTACTGCTTTTTCATTTGCATTTGTAGCTCCAGAATATCTTGTTCTCGCATCTGCGATAGCACTAAAGACTTCTTGCTCTTGTTTCATTATGCCTTTTACTGATTCGACTAGATTTGGGATAAGATCAAAACGTCTTTGATATTGAGTCTCCACCTGTTTCCATTGCGTATCAGCTCCTACATTGAGAGTGACAAGACTGTTGTAAGTACTAACAGCATATATAGCCAAGATGGCAAGTACAACAACAACTATAATAATTATTTTCTTCATATTATTTCTTTATTGGAGATACTTTGGTCTCATCTTGTCCTGCTTTTGCTTGGACAAAACCAAAAGATTTGACCATGTTACTAAAGTCAGTATCAGAAGTACTTACCAATGCTTTGTTATTGTTTTGAGCTTGTGTGATATTTGAACCAGTCAAGCCTTTGCTTTCGGTGGAAAGAGCGATAGAAGTAAATGTAAACATATAACAAATACTATCCTTCTGGAGAGAGTACATACGATTGAAATATGCTCGACCCTGAACGGTATTAGACATTGAGATCATGTTTGCAGTAAGGTCGCCAATCTTGAGTGTACCTCGATCTTTGATGGTAACTACTGCTGGGAATGAACACTTGGAAGGATATACTGTAACCTCAGCCTGAAGGGTAGCCATGGTAGAGACCTGTTCTTTGTCTATAGGGATGATGAATCTGACACCACGATCTGTGTTTTCTGCTTGCCAAATTGAAGGATAATTGACTGAAAATCCGAGTTCTGAGTTTTCAAATCGACTTGTCTTGGAAGAGACTTTGCTTGTCTCGATAACAGGTACTGGAGAGGAAGATACCTCTGGACTAGCAGTAACATCATTGTTTGGTGTTACATTTGATGGTCCTTTGCCATAAATGACAATAACCACGATGATGATAATAAGGACAATAAGAGACCACAAAGTTGATTTCTTCATAATTTAATAATTAATTAATATAAATAGAGCCTTTTACAAAGGTTCTCTACAAATTTAGCACAAAACTCCAAAATAACCAAGTATTCGGCTTCAAATAGTTAGCTTTCGATATTTCCAGCAGGAATCTTATTCATTTCAAAACTGCCGAGTATTGCCCAGATTATTGCGTTTACATTTACAGTATCTATGTCGTGCTGATTATCGTATTTTTTTATTAGAGATTGATCATCTACGTAGAAGCCTGCCCCATTACTTCCTCGACTGCTTACATAGATTTTGTAACAAACACTATCACCTTTTATCTTGTAGACCGTCTCTCGCCACCTGGAACCCATGGCCGCATCAGTTGTATCACTTTCGATATCATAAGATCGATCGTTTATTGTAACCTGAGAACTAGAAGCATTGATTGACTGACAAGAAGATGTTGCAATTAGAGTCAATTTTACATCATCGAGAAGTGGCCAATGAAAATAGTTTTTTTGTGGAAAAGCGATCAGTAATTTTGATTCATCATAATTAATGATCAAATCTTCGGGGTATTTTATGCTATATCCAAGCTCATCATTTTTGTAAACTTTCCAAGATGAAGTGTCTACAGAAGAAGTGGCAACCGAAGAAGTATTTGACTGTGGAGTAGATGTCGCAGTCTCAACAACGATTGGGGTAAATTTCAAGGAATTTTTCTCTTTTATATACGTGTATGAGGAAAAACCAACTATTCCTAGAATAGTCAATGCTATAATCACCACCAAACCTTGAAAAAATTTTGTCATCTTTTTTATTAGTAACCCATATCTACTGGACTATTTTGCTGACCACTCTTCTTCTCTTCCGGTTCATCGGCAATAGCTGCCTCTGTAGTTAGTAGTATAGCAGCAGCAGAACAAGCATTCTCTACACCCAGTCGTGTAACTTTGACCGGATCTACAATACCTGCCTTTATCATATCATCTACCATGACATCTTTGAGAGCATCATATCCTATATTTCCTTTTCCATTGCGAATCTTATCAACTATAACTGAACCATCTTCTTTACCAGCATTTATTGCAATCTGTCTAGTTGGAGCAGACAGTGCTCGAATCACAATCTTATAACCCAATTCTTGTTCTTTTGTCAGATTTTTCTTTGTTTGCAAAAGTTTTTCGACTTCGAAACCAGCTCGGATAAGTGCTACCCCTCCCCCAGAGACAATACCTTCCTCTATTGCCGCTTTTGTTGCATTGACAGCATCTTCAATCTTGAGTTTCAAATATTTCATCTCAGTCTCTGTCGCAGCACCAACTCTGATGACCGCTACTCCTCCAGACAACTTGGCAATCCTCTCTTCTATTTTTTCGAGATCATATTTTGAATCGATATTATTTTTTTGTTTCCTAAGCTGGTTGATCCTTGATTCAATGTCTGATTTCTTACCCTTACCACCAACGATAACTGTACTATCTTTCTTGGAGATGACCTTTCTAGCCTTACCCAGAGTGTTTATATCTGCATTTTCAAATTTCAATCCAACACTTTCGGTAATGACTTTTGCACCGACCGTAACAGCGATGTCCTCCAGAATATCTTTTTTGCTATCTCCATAACCAGGAGCTTTGATAGCCAACACATTGAAGGTACCTCTTAGCTTATTGACCACAAAAGTTGCAAGAGCCTCGCCATCGACATCGTCGGCGATGATAACCAAATCTTTTTTTCCTGTCTTTGCCAACTGTTCAAGCATAGGTAAGATCTCTTTGATAGTAGAAATCTTCTTGTCTGTGATCAAAATAGCAGGATCGTTGAACTCAGCTTCCATACGTTCCGCATTTGTGATCATGTATGAAGAGATATAACCTTTGTCGAATTCTATACCTTCGACAATCTCCGACTCCAGATCAGTCGATTGTGATTCTTCTACCGTAACTACTCCATCTTTACCAACCTTCTTTATGGTATCAGCAATTATTGTACCGAGTTCGGTTGATTCGGCAGATATAGTCGCAACTTGTCTAATCTCATCATCTGTTTTTATCGGTGTAGCAATCTTTTTTAGAATAGTAACAACATCCTTTGAAGCAGATTCGATACCAGATCGAAGACCCATAGCATTTACACCCATATTGGTTTCTCTCATACCCTCATTTACTATAGATTGAATGAGTACAGTTGCAGTAGTAGTACCATCACCAGCAATATCATTTGTCTTTGAAGCGACCTCCTTTACAATTTCTGCTCCAAGATTTTCAAATTTATCTTTGAGGACAATGTCTTTTGCAATAGAGACACCGTCATTTGTTATTGTTGGTGAACCGTAACCTTTGTCCAAAACTACATTCCTTCCACGAGGACCAATCGTTATCTTGACCACATTTGCAACAGCATCTACACCATTTTTCAATGCCTTTCGCGCTTCTTCATTGTATAGGATTTTCTTTGACATAGGATTTATTGGATTAGAGATTATAAGT
>CAYNZR010000019.1:6959-9320 GCA_964401785.1 uncultured Candidatus Saccharibacteria bacterium | reverse complement strand
ACCTTCATTGGAAATAAATAAGATACTAGCAACACTTCCTAAAGTTGCATCAGTATTTCTAAGAGCGATTAAACCATCACCTGATGTCGTTGTTGTTAGACTTGAACTTGCTAGTTCCAATTGTCGTGCTGTCGTATTCGTTGGTGCGATACCAATACCAACCTGACCAGTTTGATTCATTGTATACTTTGTTGAACCTCCCTTTTCAAAAGTATAACCACTAGGATTTAGTGTGTGATTCAATTCTGTAGTTAAGGTTGTACCTCCACTGTAAACTTTCAATCCACCTGTACCATTTTCTGTTGCTTCTCCAGGTATTGTTGGTCTATTTATAGTAACAGCACCTGTACCAAGTGCAGAAAATCTCATATCTCCAGAATTATATGGTCCAGCAGTACCTTCTATCCAAAATCTATGAGCGACTGCATTACCGTCATGAAGAATATATACATTATCAGCATTTACTCCTGTAACCATATCATCAACTCCATCTGGACCTGTAAAGTCGATATATCTTCTGTAAGTATTGGTAGTACCGGTCTGTAATCTAAGATGTACTTCATTTTGGTAGTTATCTGGTCCAGATGTATCTTCGCCAGTATTTCTGAGCAAAAGAGTAACCATTCGGCTTGCCATGGATCCAGTATAATTTCTTTGTATAGTTGCTGCTGGGATGTTTGGGTTAGAACTATCATTTTCAAAAACATAAAGGCTTGTCGTTGGCGATGAAGTACCAATACCCACATTCCCAGCATTGGTAACAATGAAGTCTGTCTTGGTCGATGAACCAATAGCGAAGGATGGGCCAGAGATACCATTTGGATTGACTCCAAGTAGTGCCCATGGAGTTGTTGAAGCAATACCAATGTTACCAACGTTGTTGATAGCCATTCTGATAGTACCTTGGACGGTTGAAGCATTTACTCCTGTGTAGAAGTTGATACCAGTTGCAGAGTTGTAGGAAGTTGAACCACCTCCAATGTAGAGATCGTTTCCTGATGAAGAGTTGTTGGTGATGATAGCTGTTGAACCTACACCTGCATTACTGTACTGAGCAGCTATGATTCTACCGATCTTCTGAGTATTGTTTGTTCTTGTATTTGCTGCAGAATCAGCACCCATATATATAGCAATACCACCACTTGAGATATCGAGAGTTCCTAGTGGATTTGCTGTACCGATACCCACCTTACCATTTTGCAAAACATTAAACCCTGTAGAACCTGCAACCGATAAACCACCTGCAAAGGTTGATGTAGCTGTTGTTGAAGTGGCAGTTATGTAATTGACCGTAGGAGATGTTGATGAGTTGAGAGCATCTGTACCACCGTCTGTATATATCCAACCTTGACCGAAGGTGTTTGCTCCGGTGCCGCCACCAGCTACTGATAGAGTGCCAGAGAGACTTGGAGCAAATACGTATGTTTGAGACGAATTAATGATATCTAAACCTACTGTCAAACCATTAGTAGTTTGTGAAGATGTTGCAAATGTAATAGCACCAGTTAGTGGAGTACCGTTTACAATCGATAATGATGCAACGCCATTGTTAATCGAAGAAGTAGAAACCCATGTTGGTACACCACTTGATAACGAGAGAACATACCCATCGACTCCTTGAGAGGTTGTTGATAGCTTTCCAGTACCATTACCAAGAAGGATTGAATTCGCCTGAATATTACTCCAACCTGTACCTCCATAGAGAACACCAATTGATGTTGTTGCAGATACTAGCCCATTGTTAGCTTGAAGTGGGCCGTTTAGACCAGATGCCAATTGGAGACCATTTGTACCCGAAACAGTAAGAGCCGTTGTTGATGCATATGGAAATACTGATGCAGAGTTTGTAGAAGATGAGATGAAAGTGTTGGCAACAACATTGCCATCAACTGACAATTTTTGATAAGGAGAACTCGTACCTATACCAACATTTCCACTAGAAGTCTTGATCGTCATTCTAATAATATTTTCTGTTCTAAGTTGGAAATCATGAGCTGTCATTGAGCCAGCAAATGCCGCACCTTGATTCGAACTTCCCATTATAAACTCAATATTATTTGTTACATCGCGACCCATAAAATATGCGGCACCATTTCCTTGAACAGAAAGTGCTCTATTTTGGACTGGATTAATAACAGCTGAATCTTCTGGAGTTATTCCATTTTCTGCAAATAGACCTAACCAATTTGATGTTGCTGCAGTACCAACCAAATGCAAACTTCCTATTGGAGCAACTGTACCAATACCAACTTTCCCATTTTGCAAGACATTTAGACCAGCAGAACCAGCAACTGAGAGACCGCCAGCTAGAGTAGAAGTTGCTGATGTAGATGTCGCGGTAAAATTCTGACCAACAATTTC
>CAYNZR010000019.1:0-6859 GCA_964401785.1 uncultured Candidatus Saccharibacteria bacterium | reverse complement strand
ATTGCTATTCTATTGTCGGAACCAACACCAGTTCCAGCACAGTCGGAAGTGTTACACCATGTCTCAGTCCATATAGGAGAACCACCGGTTCTCGTTGTATAAAGCTTGAATCGGATATTGTATGAGCCATCTGGTACAACTGCATTTAAAGATGTTGTAAGTTTACCTTGATAATTTATCTGCTGATTGATTCCTGCATTTGCATTATCTATACCGAAGATTGCAAAATTGAAAGCAACCAACAAAACGATTGAAGCGAGAGCTTTCTTTGCTGTACCTCTTCCAAACGTATTATTGCTATTCTTTTGTCCTTGTATAAAGTCTGGATGATTCCTTGCCCATTTTCTAATCATCACGATAGCCAAGATTGCGATAAGGATTATCAAGAATAAGATCAATAGACCGAAAATGTCAAAATTGTTTGTAAAATCTATCCAAGGTGTAAATGCCAAAGCTGCAAGTGTACCGTTTAGTCTGACTAGACCATTGTTTTCATAATCAAGAATAGCTACTGACATACCATAACGACCAGAACGACCCAAAGCTCCGATTGTTGCTTCGTAATATGTTTTGTCTGCATTTGCTCTTAATAAGAATGGAAATACTTTGTTCTTATCAGTTGGATCTTTTAGAGTGAATGCTATTGTCTTTAGAATTCTTGGAACTTTGTTGTATGCCAATCGAATTGTTAAATTTTTGTCACCATGGATAGCAACTGTCTCACCAACAGTAGCAAGATTTCTTCCATCTTGGATAAATTCAAAATCAGACAATCTGAGAGCTTTGAACATTGGATCAACATTTGTTGCTTCTGGAAGATTTGCAAATGGATCTATTACTGTTGTCGTAGAAATCTCTCCTTCCAAAGCGATGCGTGCTTGAGCCAATGCTCCAGAAGAATAGTTCAAATCTCTATCTCGCGAGAATATTGCATAGTAATAAGTCACACCGGGCTTTGCTGTTGTATCTATGAATGATTCACCATCTCCTTCGTACAGAGGAATTCCATCATACTGATCGATTGGATAAAAACCTTCTGTCCTTACAATGCGAACATCATTGAATCTTGGGTCAGTTGGATTTGTCCAACTCAAATCAATAGTCTTTGTCTTTGCTAGAGCTACAAAGTCAGTTGGATTTGGAAGCGGTCCAACTTCGCTTATAGGCAAAACTGTAGTGAAAGAAACATCTCTATATGTACTTACACCATTTGCACCACTTGCATTGATCCTTAGCTTGTATGTTAGCCCTTCGCTCAAACCTGTAATGACTTGACTATGTGATACACCATAAAATGCATTCAATTGAGAACCAATTTCGAAATCTGTTGTAAAACCCCACTGAAGTTTTGTTTGAGCAGCAACACTTGTATCGAAACGAACTTCAGCTTGATTGGTTCCTGGAATAATATTGATATTTGTAATCTCAATTGTATTGGTTCCGCCACCTCCTCCACCACCTCCGCCACCTGGTGTAGATGGAGTTGGTGTAGGAGTAGGAGTTGGTGTCGGAGCAGATGTTGTAGTTGCATAAGCAATATTTGATTGACCAGATAACTGAACAAGAGTATCAAATGCCTCCACATTATAGGAATATCCAGTCAAAGGTGCCAAACCAGTATCCGAATAACTTGTTGAAGTAGTTGTAGCTATGAAGATCGCATCTCTGAAGATCCTGTAACCAGCAATAGCATAATAATTTGGAACAGCAGCTGTCCAAGAAAGATCGATTTGATTGTGAGAAACGGCAGTAGCAGTCAAGTTGGTTGGTACCGAAGGAGGCAACATAGTCAAACCGGTTGTAGTAAGAGATGTAGTAAATGCAGTTTCAGCACCCCGAGCGACCAATGGACCAAGAACAGTCGAGAAGATAATAGCAAAATGCAATGCAAAAAGAATAGTTTTCTTTATATCATTTATATTATTGATTTTAATAAAAATGTTTTGCATTGTATTACAAAGAAACTACGGTGATCGTTGTTGTTGCTGTATATACTCCGTCAGCCTGGACATGACTACTACCTGATTCTGCTCTAAATCTCAAAGTTGTCACCGTACCAGCAGGCATATTGCTTGAATTTCTGATAGCGATTGTCCTATCTGATGTCGATAAACCATCCCAACATGCGTTTGAATCATCACTACCACCAACTCCACAACTTACTCCAGAATTTTTGTAGCGAGTGACTATATCACTTCCTTCAGGAGTAAAAGCAAAAGTAGAATTTGTTGAAGTATTTGTAAATGCATAATCAGGATTTGCTCCAGCTGGAACATAATCAGCAAAACTATCATATGAAGTTATAAGAGCTGGTGAATTATCTGCCTTTATCTTGGTCTCATAACCAGCTGGATTGTCTGTTGAGACAGTAAGAGAAGTTTGACCATTTGATGTTCCACCGGTAAGGCCTGGTATCGATGGAGACATTGTCACATTTGAAGCAGGTGTTACATAGAGATTACTGGTACTGTATTGCTGGTAGCCTGCTTGCATAGTGAAATTTGTACTTGAAGAAACTCCAGTTCCCACTTCACCAGCTGTATCTTCTATCGTGTATGAACCAGATAGAGAGCGACCGCCACCAAAGTTGATACTGTCTATCTCAACTTTATAATTTGAACTAGACATCATCTCTGCATTCGAGACCTGAAATGCAAATACAAATAATGCAAAAACAATGAGAGAAGTGATTACTACTTGTCTATTTATTTTATTATTTATAAATAAATTTTTCATTTTTTTATTGAACAGATCTCCTATATAACCTTCTAAACAAAGCTACAACCGCAACGACAACAACAAAAACTATCAAGAAAAGCTTCCAAGGAATTGCCCAGAATGTGTAACTGATCTCATCTTTTGATTGTCCGTATCCACGCAATATAGAAGCGGTTGCTGTGTATTTTCCAAAAAGGAACTTTGGTTGCCACGTAACTTCTCTGAAACGAAGTGATTTTGGCATTGCATACCAAGGTTCAACATCGATTGTTCCAACTGTTGATCCGAGCATGTTTTGGATTGTGATTGTACCTTTTGGATTGAGATGAATATTTCCATCATTTTTGAAAAATAGATCGAATACTACAGAGTCTGTACCAGAAACAACTTTTTTGTTTTGTGCCAAAGCAAAACTGACCAATTTACCATCTTCTTTGACTTCACCTTTGACTTTGATGAAGATAAGGACAGCAATTCTGGTAAATATTGGATTTGTTGAGACAACTCCACTTATGTTCTTTGCTTCATCAGACTTGCTCATAGTACTTACTATGACACTGCCGTAGAGACCACCCGGTTCTGCATTTTTTGGTATTGATACAGAGACCGGAATACGTGCCCTCGAAGCATGGCCAAGAGACAATGTAGTACTACCTATCTTAATAAAATCTTGCAAAGAATAAGGACCACGATCATCACCGAGCAAGATCACAGTCTGCTCTTTGTCTGTTGAACCAGTAAAATCCTCCGAAGTAAGGTTAAATATTTTTGCTGTACCAAGTCTGTTTGAAACAAGCAGATCAAATGTTCCTGTTTGGCCAGGTGCTAGTTCCATCTCAATTTTGCCAGGGCCCACCGCAAAATCATTGAACACTTTATTGTCTGGCAATTGTTCGAGTACAATCTCTGCTTTTGCAGATACTATATATATAGTATGCATAACAACGACAATCACAAATACAACAATTAACCTTGAAATCCTGGTCATTTGCTCAGTATTAAGTTTTTCAAAAAATGTATTGTTCATATTAATTTGCTGTTGCTGTTAGAGTAGTCGTGGCTACATAAGTATCATTTGGAATAGCAGGATTTGGATTTGAATTGATAACTACCAAGAATTTCAATGTTGTTGTTGCGCCAGACAAAGGAGTGACACTCGATCGGTTGATGACAGTAAAAGGAGTTGTATTTGCAGAAATCCAACATTTGTCAGTGGTATCAGAGCCAGCAACAACTCCACAAACAGTAGAATTGTCTTTGAATGCAGTCACTAGATCGGAAGTTGTAGAAGCCTCGACGGTGTATCCATAATATGCAGTATTTGCTGGAACAATAAAATTATAATCAGGAACAAGCGGTGTCGATGTAACATATGAAGGTATATATAGAGTAGAACTAGCATTACCGATCATTCCTAGTGATGAACTTGCTGTAACTGTCATCGAATAACCTAGATGATCATTTGTAACGACAACTACTTGTGTCTCACCACTTGCCTGACCACCTAGAGAAACATCGATCGCTGGACCCAAAACAATATTTGTTGCCGGCGTTTGGAATGCAATTTCAGTTGTAACTGTTGTTGAAACTGTATTTGTGCTTCCAAGACTGATCGTTGGTTCAGCAATAACAAATGCAAATATAATTACCATCATAATGGAACCGCTATTTATTAATATATTTAGCATTTCTTTCTTCATAATAGTTATTTGATCTCGTTATTTTGAGCCTGTGTATCTTTAACAGGGACCATTACATAAATAAAATCTTTGCCATTTGTATCTTTGAATACAGGGGTGATCACACCAGCAGTACCGCTACCATCGGCGTTTATAGTGACATCATCAGAGAATGAATTGCGGATCTTTTGCTTCATTGCATCATCAGCCTTGTCCGAACCAGTACTTGTCGTCAGAACAATACCGTTTGGAGTGACTTCATTGACTGTTACATCACCGAACTCTTTTGGAACATCCATAGCCAATTTTGATGGACTTGTGAAGAATGCAACAACACTCTTGTATCCAGATTTGATACTAGAATATGCTGATTCGAAAGCTTGAGAAACATTTGCTCCAGAAGATTGCATTGAATTTGCAAACTGGACCGCAGTTCGACTATTGCCGACTTTCTCAGCAACAATATATGTACCCGTTCCCATACCAAATAGAAGTGCAAAAGCAAAAACTGGAGCGATCACTCTCTTTAAAATTATCTCTCTCGTCAACTCTGGATACGAGACAAGACTTCTCAAATAATATGAATGCTTGGAACTTGGTTTCTTCGAGACAACCTCTCTTGATTTAGAAACCTTGTCCGTTGATTTTGTAACAACCTCAACTGACTTCTTTATTATCACTTCTGATGAGGTAATTGATGAGGTAATATCTTTAACTATTATTGGCTCTTTTATCTGCTCAATAAACTTTGAATTATTATTTGAAGTTTCTTTTGAGATCTCTGAAGTAACTTTTTTATTTAACACTGGTAATAGTGGTCGATCATCATTACTGTAGATGAATGGAGATTTTACAGGAACAGAAACTGTCCATGGTGTTGGAGCAACAACTGGACTTAATTTTGAAACTGTTTGTATTTTTTCTGGAGCAGTAACCAAAACTACTCTTGGAGCAACAATTGAAGGTAAAGGCGAAGGTGACGTAGATGAAGATGAAGATGAAGATGAAGTAGCGGAAGTGACAGGTGTAGAAGTTGTAACCTTATCTGATTTGCCTCTCAAATTTTCGATCCTACTTCGACCTGCCTCCTCACGACTGATAGCAGCTTTGTGAAGATGGATGGACTCTTCGGTCACAAACCATGATCGACCGATCATTCGGCAGTCCAACTTGCCTGCTCTGCAAAGCTGACCAACATAGTCAGAAGCATAATCGGAAATCTCCGAAGCTCGTCTAGCCGAGATGTATTTTTTACCTTCAAAAATAAAGCTATCTTTCATATTAGTTCTCTATCATTATAACTTACTTCCAAAAACAAAAAATATTAAAATCTGTGGACAACATCATGATCAGCAATCAACTATTATCTAACAAATATCTACTCAAAAAAGAATTTAGGATTTTAATTCAATCAATCACTCATAAGCCCCAAAAATGAGCTTTAAGAAAAAAAGTCCAAAAAATAACAAAACACGAATAAGATATGGAATTGAGGCCAATATTCAAGTAATTGCACATCAAAAAAATTTCGCCACTCATATATTAATGCAGTGCAACCAGAGGTATTAGACATATATATAGAATAAAAATGATGAAGACTGCATCCGAGATGTGGGCATATATATAGTCAAAATCAAAACATGATCGAATTAAAACAAAACATATTGACGAGTACAAATGCTATGAGGGATACGAAATAACCTATATATAGATATATATTACTATAAATTTCATAATATATAGAATGCAAATATAAGAGCAAATTCGCACAAATTCATATTTTGTCACTTAAGAATAACAACTGCGATAGAGAAGACCATAAGTAAGTCCTAAATTTATTTTCAAAAAATTGATCCCGTAGGTCAGCATAATCTACTAAGATCGAAATGTATCCATGATTAGAGCACCCCTAATAAACCTTAATACGTTTTCCACAGTTTATTCATATTTTGCTTTGCATAATTATCAAGATATTTATATACTTATCATACATTAGTAATGTTTATCAATCTACAAATATGAATATACTTCAGACAAAACTTATTACAATTCGTAAGGCAGCGGAAATACTAGGGGTTACACCGCTAACCCTCCGTAACTGGGACAACAGTGGCAAGTTTCCAGCTTCGAGACACCCTATTAACAACTATAGAGTCTACAAGGTATCTGACATAGAAAAATTGCTTATGGAGATAGAGACAAGTCGCGGTATGAAGCCTACAAAAAATCAAGTTCGAAAACTACTTGTTCAGCATTTGTCTGACTAGCCTATTATCTGCTAATCTATATCACATGACTGATACAAAATATGTAGCCACGATCGGACTCGAAATTCATGCAGAATTAAAAACAAATTCCAAAATGTTTTGTTCTTGCAAAAATAATCCTGACGAAGAACAACCAAACAAAAACATCTGCCCTATTTGTCTCGCTCATCCTGGAACTCTTCCTGTACTCAATCA
>CAYNZR010000018.1:0-9469 GCA_964401785.1 uncultured Candidatus Saccharibacteria bacterium | reverse complement strand
TAAGTCACGGTTGTGTTCGTAAAAAGCGATATCAAAATTAAAATTTAGTAACAATGTTATCTTATAACTAAATAGAGTGGTTGTCTAGTGATTAAAACTTGAAAAAAGATGTCACATGATGTACAATGTGTCAACAAGCTTTAATTCAATTAAAACAAATATGTTAATCCCTACAGTAATCGAAAAATCAAGTTTTGGAGAGCGAGCCTATGATATTTACTCGAGACTTCTTCGAGATGGTATTATCTTCCTTGGTGGTCCTATCGACGATCATATGGCCAATCTAATCATCGCTCAATTGTTGTTTTTGCAGGCCGAAGATCCAAAGAAAGAGATTTCTCTCTATATCAACTCCCCTGGAGGTTCAGTAACTTCTACTCTGGCTATTATCGACACGATGAATCACATAAAAAATGATATTTCGACCGTTTGCGTCGGTATCGCGGCTTCTGGTGCAGCACTTGTCCTATCGGCTGGTACAAAAGGCAAGCGTATGGCATTGCCAAATTCTGAAGTGATGATCCATCAACCGCTGGGTGGGGCAGAGGGACAGGCTTCAGACATCGAGATTAGTGCAAAACATATTTTGAAGACTCGTGCCATCCTCAATAAACTTCTCGCAAAAAATACTGGACAAAGTGTTTCACGCATTGAAAAAGACGTAGATCGTGACTTCTTCATGGATGCAGAGGAGGCAAAGAAATATGGAATTATTGACTCTGTGACTTCGATCAAAAAATAATGGCTAATTGCCGAGGTTGCACCTCGGTATCAAATGAGATTACATCGTTTCTATCATGGTGAAACAATTGGTGACAAAAAAGAGTTAATCATAAACTCGGCTGATTTTGTAAATCAAGTCGTTCGAGTTTTTCGTTTGGGTGTTGGAGATAAGGTGGTGGTATTCGATGGTTCTGGTAATGATTATGTTTGTGAACTCCTCGAGGTGAAGCCTCGCGGTCCGGTTGTCTTACGAATCTGCGAAGTCGGTCCATCTAGGTTTATGCCAACTCGCAAAATATATCTCTTCCAGTCGATTATAAAAAAAGACAAATTCGAATGGGTGGTGGAAAAGGCGACTGAGCTTGGTGTCACTGATATTGTGCCTGTGTTAGCAGATCGTAGTGAAAAGAAAGATTTGAATATTGAACGACTTCGCAAAATAGCAATAGAGGCCAGTGAGCAGTGCGGTCGCGGTGATGTACCTGTGATTGCGACCGCGAGGCCTCGCCTCGAGGAGTTATTGACTATCAATTGCCAAAAGGTGGCTCTGCATCTCGAGGGCGAAAATTTTATCTCCTCTAGGCCTCGCCTTGCGGAGGGACCGATCGGAGTTTTCATAGGGCCAGAGGGTGGTTGGTCGCCGGACGAACTTGAGATGTTTCACAAGAATGGTGTGACTATATCTAGTCTCGGAAAGCAGGTTTTACGTGCAGAAACAGCTGCTATCGCTACTCTATCGTTGGTGGTGTTCTAGTTTTTTGATTTTTCACTATACGAAAGTTTCACGAGAGGCATTTGTTTGTCTGATATGATTATGATTATTTTTGATTTTGTTGTACAATTCTTGCGGAGAATTGATTGTATGAGTGATGAACAAAAACCAGTGAACATGATGTTGGTTAGACAAACACTCGAAGAGGAAGGGTGCCCTGAAGACATCATTCGACGATTGGAAGAGTTTTTTAGGAGGAATCCGGGCACGACTCTTTGCAGGTTGAACAGACAGCTCGATACATTGGTGAGCGAGTCTGGACACACAAGTTACCGCGCATTCCGACGAGCGGGTTTTCAACAGCATGGGGTCGACCCTTTGCTCGTGTCGTGGGTCTGACTTTTGTCGGCGATGACTGATTGAGTTTCAAAGCGGGGCTACCACCCCGCTTTTTGTATTTATTGCAAATTTTATTTCACTCCTCTTTTCTTATTTCACCCCCTCCAACATTTGAAATACCTTCTCATTTGTAAGCACAGTCTCCGCATAGACAGAGGCACGCTCGCGGTCAGCTTCTTTGTAGTGTTCGACTATGTGATTGACTTCGTCTTCTATCTCTTTTGGGTCAACGACTATTTTTTCGGCAGAAGCAATAGCGTTCAGCACCAATTGCAGTTTTGCTTTCTTTTCGGCATGTGGTAACCAATCCTTGCGGATCTCTTCGATAGTCTTCTTGGCATGTTTGAGATAATCTTCCATCTTTACTCCCATCTTTTCTATATCAGAAGCAAACTGTGCTTGAGTGCGGTCGAGTTCGGTCTCAATCATTATTTCTGGCAAGTCAGCTGTCGTAGCATCGACTATTGCATCGGCGATGCGGATGCGGAGCTTTTCGCGAGCTTCATCTTTTTTGTTTTGGCCGACCATTTCACGAACTTTTTCTTTGAAGTCTGCTATATCTTTGAAATCACCTAGAGTACGGACAAATTCATCATTGAATTCTGGCAAAGAGTCCATGATTGCTTTCTCATGTTCCTCTGGAGTCATTTTGTCATGATCATGATCATGATCTTCGTGTGATGCGCGTGATTTGCGGATTTTCAAGATCGCTTCGTCTATATCCTTGTCTTCAACTTTTATTTCATTACCGGCATCTTTGACAACTTCTTTTTTTGCAATGCTTTTGTAATCAGGAAGCTTTACTTCAGGTATTACAGCTGTTGTTGCTTTGAATTCGAGAGGGTTGCCGACCGCAAGTTTCATTATTTGCACTTCTGGTTTGCCGATAGCATCTATTTTATTATCAATAAGAATATCCAAATATGCTTTGGAAAGGGCAAGTTCAGCCATCTCTTCATTTATAACTTTTTCACCAACTTTACTTATCAAAATGTTTTCTGGAACATTACCCTTACGAAAACCATCGATTGAGACGGTTTCATTGATATTTTTTATGGCTTGTTTGCGACCTTCTTCCCAGATATTTGCCGGAATTGAGGCCGATATCTCTACTCGAGATTTGTCGAGTTTCTTTATTGATAAATTTTCGTAATTTTTTGGAGCTTCTTTGTTTGTATTGGTCATGAGAGCCAGTCTAGCGAAATAGTTCAAAATTGGCAAGCAAAAATCGCCATTTGTCCATACTGTGACAGTGGCGATTTTTGTGACGGTTGAGCTTTATTTGCTAGATTTGTTGTGCATCAAGACCATTTAGAGAAGCGTTGAGGTCTTGCTCGAGAGATTGGATATCGTCTTTTGTATTGGTTACAGCTTGCACTTCTGGGGTAGGAGTTGTCTGAATTACGCTATTATCAATAGATGCTTGAAGTTCTGTTGTGTTTGCTGTATCACTGTTTGGACTTACAACCTCAAATTGTCTGGAAACGAAATAGACTGCAACTGCAATGACGATCAATACCGCTACAAGGATAGCGACAATCGGACCCACCTTCTTTGGTTTTGTAACTGGTACCATTGTGTCGATGACTGGATTCGGGTTTTGTGGTACTTGAGGAGGGGTAGAAGAATAAGATGAAAAAGATTGATTTTGATCCATGTTATTTATTGATTAGTTGTTGGAGAGGGTGATAAAGATGGAGTTGCTTGCGTTGACGTGGTTCGGGTCGATGTTGCTACTCTATCTTTTGGAATATTTGCACCAGATATTTTGGCAATAGCAACAACAACGTCATTTAGTGCTTTGTGTGCATCTCTTATTGCTGTTTGAGCAGAATTGACAAGCGTTCTAATTTTCTCAAGATTGATAGAATTTGCTGGGAGTAATCTTGGTGTTGATGTTGAATTTATCACTGTCTCACCTTGTGATGGTGTGTAGGATTTTACTGCTTGCACCGCTTGTTTTGCAATTGCTAGCTTTGAATCTGCTATTGCTAGGAGTTCTTTGACTTTTGTTAGATCTTTGCCAGACAATCTATCTTTTTCGATTCTTGAGGATATTCTCTTGCGTAATTCTACCAAGTTTTTGAGGGCAACTTCCAAATTTTTGCCCAAATTGTCTCTTTTTTCTTTTAATAATTCTATACCCAACGCTCGATCACGATCTTCCACTCTTTCGCCAGTTCGATTTTCTGCTCTATTTTCGATCTTATTTTGGAGACCCTGTCGCTCCATTTCATCATTTTTGTTGATTCGTGGATATATATATGGACTTGTGGTACCGAGCTTCTCGAGTTTTGGTGGATTTTTTAGGGGTGGTCTAGGACTAGATGTAGCAATCCTGTACCCATTTTCTAGCATTTGATTGCGTACTTCTTGGTTGTTGCGTGCATTTTGGATCTTTGCGTCTAGGTCTGCTCGTATCCTGTCTCGTATAGCAGGAGCACCGACACTAGGGGCACCGTCTAGTGTATTTGATATACCTGTTGCTGTCGTTGTCTCGATCAGGGTTTGAGCATTGACCTTTGCAATACCGAGTACAACTGAAACTATTAATAAAGTGACTACTAACAAACTAAATTTTTTTGTTTTCATATATAATTTTTTAACCGAGATGATTTCTTGGTTAAAAATATTATATCACAAAAACAAAACACCGTTTGGGGTTTTGTTCGTTTTGTGGATCACTTTTTGTGTAAGTGATATTTGAATGCAGATGCTATTTTATCAAGAAAGCAACGATGAGCAGGGCTACAATGTTCAAGATTTTGATCATTGGGTTTATTGCAGGACCAGCGGTGTCCTTGTAAGGATCTCCGACAGTGTCTCCTGTAACAGCGGCTTTGTGAGCGTCTGAACCTTTGCCACCATGATTGCCTTGTTCGATGTGTTTCTTTGCATTATCCCAAGCACCTCCACCTGAAGTCATTGAGATTGCTACGAATAGTCCAGTGATGATTGAGCCGACAAGCAGACCTCCAAGTGCTACTGGGCCTAGAATGAATCCGACTGCGATAGGAGCAACGATAGGGATGAGAGCCGGAACGATCATTTCTTTGATTGCTGCACTTGTGACGATGTCTACACAACGTGCGTAATCTGGCTTTGCAGTACCTTGCATGATGCCTTTGATCTCACGGAATTGACGGCGAACTTCTTCGACGACCTTACCTGCGGCTTTTCCTACAGCTTCCATACATAGAGCGGCGCAAGAATAAGCCGAACTTCAGATGGATTCGTTCGAAATAATAAGGAAGTAATCCGCCTATAAATAGTCCAACGATAACTTTTGGATCACTTAGGCTAAATATTACTGTACTGCCAACCTCTTCTGTGTATGAAGCGAACAGAACAAGAGCGGCCAATCCTGCAGAGCCGATTGCGTAACCCTTTGTAACAGCTTTTGTAGTATTTCCGACAGCATCTAGCGGGTCTGTAACGTCTCGGACTTCTTTTGGAAGGTCGGACATCTCAGCGATACCTCCGGCGTTATCTGTAATAGGGCCATATGCGTCTATTGCAACGATGATGCCTGCCATAGAAAGCATGCTCATAGCAGCAATCGCTATACCATAGAGTCCAGCGAAATGATATGCAGCGAGAATACCTGCAACTATTGTAATGAGAGGCCAAGCTGTTGCCTTCATAGAGATAGCAAGACCTTGGATAATATTTGTGCCGTGACCAGAATTCGAAGCGGCAGCGATTGATTTTACTGGGCTATACTTGGTTGATGTGTAATATTCTGTAATAACAACTAGGAGAGCAGTAACAATAAGACCAACCAACGTTGTGGCAAATAGGTCTAGTACACTATATGTGCCATTGCCTTTCATCATCACGTTTGTAGTAGGGTAGAAGGCAAATGCGGCAAGGACTCCAGAGACGATGAGACCTTTGTACATTGCACCCATTATGTTTTGACTCTTGCCAAGCTTTACGAACCAAGTACCGATGATCGATGTGATGATAGCAATACCACCAAGAGCGAGAGGGTAGACGACTGCGCCGTCAAATCCTGCAAATAGAGTTGCACCCAACATCATAGCGGCAATAGTTGTAACTGCATAAGTTTCGAATAGGTCAGCGGCCATGCCTGCACAATCTCCGACATTGTCGCCGACGTTATCTGAGATAACTCCGGGATTTCTTGGATCATCTTCTGGTATGCCGGCTTCGACTTTTCCAACTAGATCTGTTCCTACGTCAGCTGCCTTTGTGAATATTCCACCACCAAGTCTTGCAAAGACTGATATTAGACTTGAACCAAAGGCTAGACCAATGAGAGAATCTACGTTGCCTGTAATCGAATAAAATACTGTAACTCCGAGCAAAGCAAGACCAACGACGAGTAGTCCAGTAACTGCTCCACCTCGGAAAGCTAGTGAAAGAGCTGTACCGAGACCGTGTCGAGCAGCTTCGGCTGTACGTACGTTTGTACGAACTGATACGTTCATGCCGATATAACCAGCTAGAGCGGATAGTACGGCACCAACTAGGAAACCAATACTAATTTCAATATCCAAAAAGATCCAAAGAGCGATGAAAAGTACAACAGCGATGATAGTGATCGTGCGATATTGTCTGTTTAGATACGCTTTTGCACCTGCTTGGATGGCAGATGCTATTTCTCTCATCTTCTCATTGCCGGTTGGCTTTTTCATGATTATTGAAATCAAGAAAATACCATAAGCAATAGCGATAAGTGATGTTACTAAAGCAAAAATTTCTGACGGTTGCATTTTTTTGTAATTAACTATTAATAATACTAATTGACATTAATATGCGGGATTCTAGCAGAAATAAAGCTTTTTTGGTATTGACATGTTGGAGTTTGTGTATCTGTGTAATTTTACATTTAGTTTAATTATTAATAAATATTTTTCATTTCGTGTTATTTATCCAAGAATTTTCATCACCACACAAAACTTTTTCTTTGAATAGATTGCAAGAAAATTGTGGGTGATATAATTGTTGTACCTGCCATCTTACTCGTAAAGTTTTTACCTTTTTCTTATATGCATGAAGAGGGGTAAAAGAGTTAATTTATATACAAAATAATGTTAAAAACAAATCCAACAGATAATGATTTAATTGAATTTAGAAGACAAGTCGATATTCAGTTAAATGAAATGATGCAAGATCATAAGAAATTTTTGCAAGATTTTGGGATACGGCTCGAAGCTAGAATGGATAAGTTAATAGCTAACTTCAATAAATAAATGACTACAACCCAAATTCAAAAACATCAATTATTAGATTATGTCTCAAAGAGAGAATTCAACGATTTTGTGTTAGAAATGCGCGATTTTAGAGGTATAACAGAGACAAGGTTTGGTGTTATAGATAGACGATTCAATGACGTGGACAGAAAGTTCGATGAATTAAAGGAAATAATTAGAGTACAAACAGGCGCAATTCTCGATCAGTTTCGAGAAGATTTGAAAGTGGGTTTGGAATATGTCCAGAATGTATACAATAAAAAAGTTGATCTAGTTGAATTTGAAAGACTCAAAGATAAAGTAAATAAGATTATCTTTTCAAAATCAAAAGAGGCTTGAAGCCTCTTTTGATTTGCAGTGCACTATCGTAGTTGGATTCTACTTCCTAACTCTGAGGTTGCTCCTCGGTAATATCCAATTCCTCGATACTGCCGATTGCTTTGATATCGATTTTCCAACCAGTAAGTTTTGCTGCAAGTCTCACGTTTTGACCGCCTTTGCCGATAGCTAGAGATTGTTCATCCTCGGTGACTGTGACGATTGCACGATGCTCTTTTTCATCAAGTTCCAATGATACGACTTCTGCTGGTGACAAGGCTTCCTCGATAAACAATGCTGGATCTTCATTCCACTCTACAATGTCGATCTTTTCTCCTGATAACTCACTTGTAACCGTGGTAACACGTACACCTCTCTGACCGACCATAGAACCGATCGGATCGATATGGGAGTCGTGAGAGATGACTGCTATCTTGGATCGCGAACCAGCTTCTCTGGCTATGCTTTTTATTTCTACAACACCTGAAGCTATCTCTGGAGTCTCGGTTTCGAATAGTTTTGCTAGGAATTTTGGATGTGCTCTTGAGAGTTTGAGAACGATACCTTTTGGAGTTTCTTCGACAGCAAATAGATAAGCACGAATTCTGTCACCTGTTTTCCAGTGTTCACTAGGTATCTGCTCTTCGTAGGGGATGACACCAATAGCACGTCCCATGTCTATATATATGACACCACGTTCGACTCTCTCGACTGTGCCGGCGACTATCTCGCCTTCCTTTTGGCCATATTCTCCCATAACTGATACTTTCTCTGCTTCACGTATCTTCTGGATGATTATCTGTTTTGCAGTTTGGGCTGCGATACGACCAAAATCTGCTTTGTTTTCGAGAGGAAATACTAGTTCGTCACCAATGATTGCATCGCGCTTGATCTTGCGAGCGTCTTCGATGAGCATGTGTTGTTCTGGATTGAAGCGGATCTTGATGTCTTCTACAGCTGTATCTTTGAGGTTTTCCTCGGCTTCTTCATCGCCTTCCATTATGACTTGGTTGCGATCGACGACAATCTTCACTTGCCAGAACTCAACACTACCAGTGTTCTGGTCGAAAGATGCTCGAACAATCTGGCCTTTCTTGCCGTACTCTTTCTTGTAGGCTGTTGCAAGGGCCATAGATATGGCTTCTAGAGTTTTTTCTTTTGGAATTCCGCGCTCTTCTTCTAATTGTTGAACTACAGAATTTATTACTTTGAGATCAAACATATATTTAGTTGTTATTTAATTTTAAGATTGTTAACTTTGACCTATTTAACAAATATGTTCGCCCTAGGCGAACAATTTACTGACGTCGATATATTATCATAACTATCAAACAAGAGCAAATTTTGACTTTTGATGAGATAAGTATAGTCTTATATAGGACTTTGGATAAATTGAATGAGCACAATTGCAATCTTGTGCTAGAAAGTCGTCATGATTACGATCATTAGAAGAAAATGTAGTTGCTGGTCTAATGGCGGATTTGTGTACGCCTGTGATGATGGTTGCTGTGATGGATTTCACGGCAAAACAGTCAAAGATTTGCTCGAGCAAAGACAAATAGCGGTATCTGAAAATCATCGTTTGCTTATGGGGTTAAAAATACCCGCAAATGAACGAAAATATATCATTTACCCCGGATCGACTTTGTTTGATCTCGGTTGTGGATCTAGCGCCTTGGCTGTGATCAGCTTTGTTGGTAAACAGTGTGCGAGGAGGCCAAGTGCTATTGATTCTGTTCGTGCGAGGGTGGTTATCTCTGATGATGATCTCATCGCTTCGGGCTTCTATAATGGCAATATTGTCGTAATGCATCGTCCTTTTTGTGGTCATTTGGTGAGTATTTTTCCAGTCGGAGTCTGTCCCAATCAGGTAGACGTCATTCGTATTACACCAAGTACGATACTTCCTCTCGAGGAAGGCTGGGGCTACCTCTTTGCTTGTGGTTAGTTGCTTGCATTGGTTCTCTCCGATAATGACCAATGTAAGTTCCCGTCGAGCCCACGATTCATTGGTTGCTGACCAATGAATCGTGGGCTTTTCTTTTGTGAATAAATAAGATGTACACAAGCTCGCAATATCAATATCTGCTATAATTTG
>CAYNZR010000017.1:0-10167 GCA_964401785.1 uncultured Candidatus Saccharibacteria bacterium | reverse complement strand
ATCACGACTCCGGCAGCGGACGACACAGCAACTAGTAGCCGAGGTTCTGACTGAAGATACAAGAATGTCTTGTACCCGGCCTTTACGGTAATGATTGCGAGGTAAATCGCAAGACCGATAACAAGAGGGACTATGAGCGGAAAGAACAGCGGACAGCACAGCATCGGCCAAGTCCTCTGGAGAAGAATGAACCGACCACTGAACTCAATGTCCTTGATGTAGAAAACTGCGTTAAAGCACAAGGTTAGTACGACCGGTGCCACGAAATCCATGACGATATGCAGTTCGTCTTGAGGCAACTGACGATGAAAACAGAGATAGAACCAGATGTGTGCTGATTCCAGCAAAGCCCCCATCGAGTAAATAAGACTAAATGCACCTAGTACCATTAACAGCATAGATAGCCCCCATGCTGCACACAGAAGTCCAAGAAAGGTCAGGACGAAGCCGACAATCTCGACAACGCTCTTGAGGCTGTCGAGAATGGTACCAACTTCATTCTTGAAAAAACCAATAAAGGTTTCAAGGAACTGCTTGTGATCGTAGAGGATCCATCCGAAGATGGCTCCAAGAACGATCCCAATCAGTACTGTCCAAATGGACATGTTCTGGTGGAAGGGAACGGAACCACCGATCAGCGCACCACACCCAGAGGCAACAGCGATTTTCAGACTTTTTTTCATGCTCGATCTTTCTATCGTTGAGGTTTAAGAGGGCTCCAAAGTGCCGAAATTCAGCAATTTAGAGCCTTCCTAAACTTCATTTCAATGACCTATTTACCTGCCAGAGTTATAGCAAATTATACACCATTTGTCAATATTAAATCACTTTAGTCAAGCTAGGTAAAAACATATCAAAGAGGTGATAATTTTTCTAATAAAAAAGAAAACCCGCAACCGGTGAAGGTTGCGGGGGAAATCCATGAGAGTTTTGAGCTTATGCTCCGGTTCTCTCTACCGGGTGGTGTACCACTATTTAAGAGATAGCGGATGCTTCCTGTGTTCGGATCCAATCGATCCAGCGCCGACTAGAGTCGTTTGATCTGACCTTCTGCAGGATCTCCAGAAGACGGCTCATGGCTCGCAACCTGATAGTGACCTGTTCGGGCTTCAGAAGCCATTCGGATATCTCCGTCATACGACCATCGTTCAGTTCAAAGCACCCTCCAACGCTACTACCACGAAAGATAAATAAACCAGGAAGGTCATTCTCGAACTGCAACCAAGCGATGTGATTTTTGAGATCGGCTGTCTTCAAGTGCTCCGGCACCTTGGGACTACCGACAATTTGTTTGAGGGAGTGAAGAGCGAAAATATCCTTGCTTCTCGCACGTATATGATGAATCAACTCTGACCAAGCGGAATCAGAGAGGTTTATGTCTTGTGGAAAGACAATCATTCCGTCGTAAATAGCCATCTGGTGTTCCTTTCAATCAGGTAAGTTGTTGCAATTCAACCTCTTCAACATGTTGAATCAAGGTTCTAACTGTTTGAAATTATAGAATATTATTAGCTTATCTGTCAATACCACTTTAGTCAAGCTCGGCAAAAACATATAAAAGAGGTGATAATTTATTCTCATTATTACTATTTATACCCTTGAGTAATTTTTTTATCTAAACCCCCAGTATTAACTACTACCCGAGCAATTCTTCAAAAGTAGGTTTGTCTTTTTGATAGAAGATACCCAAAGGTACTTTGTCATTTTCTATTTTCGATAATTTGATCGCCTCCTCGACGCTTTTGCCTTCGCCACCGCGCCAGAAAATTCTTTCTTTGAAATAATCTCTAGTATCAAAAAATGTAATGCAAGGCTGGATAATTTCGACGAAAGCAAAACCTTTGTGATTGATCGCTTGTTCCATGATCTTACTAGTCTCGGCAATCTCTCCAGCATAAGAACGAGCAGCAAAAGTTGCGCCCGCGCTAAGAAGGATACCAAATGGATCGATCGGGTCTTCGATACTTCCAAGAGGTGTGGTCTTACTTACATGTCCACGAGGGCTCGCTGCTGATGTCTGACCAGTCGTAAGAGCGAAGACTTGATTGTCATGAATGAAAAGTTTGATGTCAGAATTGCGACGAGCGGCATGTACTAGGTGCTCTAGACCTTCTGAATATGAATCACCATCACCACTCATACCGATAACGGTCAGATTTGGATTGGCGGATTTGATGCCGGTCATAGAAGGGATGACACGACCGTGGAGCGAGGTGAAGCTATTTACATTTATATAATCAGAAATCTTGCCGTGGCAACCGATACCGACACAGGCTACGACATTTTCGATCTTGAGCTTATTGGCTTCAACCATTCTTGTCAGAGTCTGTCTCAAAGCAACCAAAATCTGAGAGTTTGGACAACCGGGGCACCAGGTGATTTTTGAAGTTGTTGATAGGTTGAGGGACATGTTGTTAAAATTAAATCTAAAATCTAAAATCTAAAAAATAAAGCATATTAATTACTGAGTAATCGTTTTATTTCTCCCGCCAATTCCTCCGGATCAAAAGGTCGGGCATTGTATTTCAAAATATTATGAGTCGGAGTTATACCAGTTCTTTCTTTGAGTAATCCAGCCATCTGACCATCGTGGTTACATTCTATATTTATAATATTTTTTGCTCCTTTCAATTCTTTCTCCAACCTCACACTATCAAAAGGTTCCATCCAGACGACTTGGACAAGTTTGACTTCGAGGTCGAGATATCTCTCATATGCCTCAAGTACAGCGCCTTTTGTCGAACCCCAGAAGAGTAAGACATCTTTGCTCTTTGTATCACCATAGACTTTGATGGTCTCAAATTTTTCTAATGCAGATTTGATCGTTTCTGTTTTTCGAAATCTTTTATTCAGCATAGTCTCGGTCGCCTGAGGATCTTCGACGGTGATACCTGAGGCATCGTGTTCGTAGCTAGTAATTTTTACGATGGCATTTGGAGTACCAGGAAATACCAAAGGTGAAATACCATCTGCAGTAATCTCATATCGGCCATATTTTTCATTAGCTTTGTCCAAAACATTACCTCGTTCAATGGTAACTTTGCTCCCATCTAGTACACAACTAGCGCTATGTTCGGAAATTAATTTATCCAATAGGACAATAACCGGCACTTGATATTGCCAAGCAAGGTTGAGAGCCTGTGCTCCAAGATAGTACGCTTCTTCGTGATCGCCAGGTGCAATTACAATTTTTGGGAATTCACCATGTCCTGCATGAATTACAAATCGCAAATCGGTCTGACTAGAATATGTCGGAAGTCCAGTCGCTGGTCCTTGTCTCTGAGATACGACGACGACTAGAGGTAGCTCAGCAATGCCAGCAAAACTAAAAGCCTCTTGCATCAGGGCAAATCCTCCGGTCGCTGAGCCGACGGCTACCCGCTTGCCGGCATAAGAAATACCCAAAGCCATATTGATGACAGAAAGTTCGCTTTCTGGTTGGATCACTCGGATCTTCGCATCTTTTTGTTGACTTGCCAAAAATTGGAGTAATGAAGTCGTCGGAGTCATGGGGTAGCCGAGATAAAAATCCAATCCTGCAGATGCTAGACCTCTCCCTAAAGCGACATTACCTTCGGCGAAGTCTCTTTTTTCTGGCAAAGCCTCGAACTTTTTTGTGTGGCGGAAATTTTTGTCTTTCATCAGTTCATAACCCATATCGGCAAGTTTGATGTTCATCTCTGGCTGTTTATTCTTGAAAACTTTGGCAAGAACAACTTGCATCATCGCGTAATCGAGGTCGAGAAGATAACAGAGGGCACCGAGAGCCATCGAATTGCGCATTATCGGTGAGGCGTTGAGCTCCTTCACTGTATTTGCCATTGGTATCACTACGGCATTTTCACCTAGAAGATCCGTATCAGTTTTTTGAAATGAATCGGCAAAGACCACACTATCTTTTGCCATTTCATCGAGATGAAGAGTGATACTTTCTTCATTTAGAGCAATGAGAGCATCGAGATGAGTGTGGTCGCAATTTACTTTGTCTTTGCTAAATGAAATGCGAGCAAAATTGTGTCCACCTCGTATGAGAGATGGATATGTAAATGAAAAGTATGAATGATAGCCGAGTTCAGTCAGGATCGCCCCTACGGTAGCACCAGATTCGCGGACTCCATCTCCGGCTGCTCCTCCGATGCCAATTGTAAAAACACTGTCGTGAGATTTTTTCACATATAAATTATATCATAGGTTCATTTTCATAAATTGTGAATAGTAATTTTGGAGGTAGAGAACGTGTTATTTCGAAAGCCCTTCGCAGTGCCACCGACACCAAAAGTGGAAAACCAAAAAAGGGTGGCACGAGAAGAGACGGCTCTGCGAGTCTTCCGTCTTTCGAGCAGAGCCGATCGTGCTTGAGAAATAACATGTTCTCTACCTCCAAAATGATTACAGTAACTAAATTGTATTTTTGTGGATTAGTGGTAATCTATATGCGGAGGAGAAACTTATGAACAATGAAACTGCGAGCGGTGCTGGTTGCTGTAACTGCAGAAAACCTCGGTGTGCGCGATGCGCACAGCTGAAGAAGCCTGTCGCAAATGGTGTGTCGAACACTTTGGCACTGTTCGGTACAAAAGAGTACGGACAGATGATTTTGGTATCACACCTGCTTCGTTCCAGCGGACACAGGTAGGTGAACCATCCTGCAGTCCTCCAAGTTCCCCCCGAGGTCGGACCTCGGGGGAGATTTTTTGTGTTAAAATGTGGTCATGAATGATCAATCAAAAAAAGAAAAAATCAAAGTCGGTTGGTTTTCTTTCTCATGTTGTGAGGATAATACGATCATTATGACCGAGGTTATGAATGATCATTGGCAGGAATGGCGAGAGATTTTTGATTTTAGACATGCGCGAGTGATGAAGACCAATAATGTTATGGATAGTTTCGATATTGCCTTCATCGAGGGTGCAATTGCTTCACCGCAACAAGAAGAGAAGCTCAAAGATATCCGCAGTCGGTCCAAGAAGTTGGTCGCTGTCGGTTCTTGTGCCGTGGTCGGACTTCCGGCTGGTCAGAGAAATACATTTACACCAGAACAAAAAGAGAGCATCGATTTTCTTATTACAAGATTTGGTGCTTTGCCAATGGTGAAGAAAGTCGCCGAAGTAGTAACTGTCGATGTTGAGATACCTGGTTGCCCGATGGATCCAAAAGTTTTTTTGGAAAAGGTGAACGGGTTGGTAGGAGAGTTTCGAAATCAGTGATTAGTAATTAGCCACTAGTTAGTGACTAGTAATTAGCCACTAGCCACTAGTAAAGACAACTGATAATATTGTATTGTGTTCACTAGTGGCTAATCTCTAGTGGCTAATTACTATCATGCATAGAGTAGATTTCAGACTAGATCAAATTACAAAGATAGAAGGTGAAGCATCAATGGATGTGGTCGTCGAAGATGGCAAAGTGACAAATGTTAAGTTTGCTATCGTCGAATACAAAAGATTTTTTACACAGGCAATGAAGGGCAAGAGTATTGTCGCAATGCCAGCGCACCTCGCGCGTATTTGTGGTACTTGTTCCAATGCTCATGTTATGGCGGCAATCGTCGCCTGTGAAGATGCTCTCGGTATTACGCCGACAGCACAAACTCAATTACTTCGAAAATTGACCATGCACGGACTGATGATTCGCGATCATGCATTGCATTTGTATCTATTCGTTATGCCAGATTTGTACAATAAAGATGCCTTTTTGGAATTTGATGATAATGATCCAGAACAACATCAGTTGTTGCACGATGGTTTCGATGTCAAAGCTGCCGGCAATCACCTTGCTCAGACCGTTGCAGGTAGAAGTGTCCACGCAACTTATCCAGTCATCGGAGGTTTCTTGCAAGTACCATCCAAGGAACATGCCATGGAATCTGTCGCCGAATTACAGGGAGTTCGAGATGCGGTTTTGCGTCTGATTGATATTTTCATCAAAGCTCCCCAACATCTCGATTGCAAAACCAAGTTTATGGCTTTGGTACCTGATGATACTTTCGGATATATTGGAGGCAAGATAATTTCAAGTATTGGTGAAGTCTTTGACAAAAAAGATTTCCGCAAACATCTAGAGCATACAGTTTTGCCATATTCTCAGGCTTCTGCATATACCTACAAAGGTGAAAGTTATATGGTCGGCTCTTTGGCAAGGGTAAATTTGGCAAAAGATAAACTTCATCCAAAGACAAAAGAATCAGCAAAAGAAGCTCTCAAACTTTTCCCATCGACCGATATTTTCCACAACAACCTCGCTCAGGCAATAGAGATTTTGCATTCGATCGATGAGTCCATCGACATTCTTTCCAACAACACTTTTGTTGCTGAGCCAGTCATCAAAGCAGAGATGAAAGCCGGTGTCGGTATGGGCGTGATCGAAGCTCCGAGGGGTACTTTGTATCACAAGATAGTCATTGATGATAAGGGAATTGTGACCGACGGAGAAGTGATCGTACCAACAGGACAAAATCAGCTCAATATCGAACGTGATGTGGGAGTGCTCGTCGAATCACTTTTGGATAAGATGCCAAACGATAAGATTAATTTTGAAATAGAAAAACTCATTCGAGCTTACGATCCTTGTATGAGTTGCGGAGCGCATTTCTTGAAGGTCAATTGGGAGAAAAAGAACAAAGGGAAGAGGGAAAAGGTAATAGGGAAGAAGAAAATAGTAAAAGGTAAAAGTAAAAAAGCGAAAGTTAAGGTTAAACAACAAATAATAAACATTAAACTCAAAAGTAGAAAGGCGAAGGGAAAACAAGCAAAGAAAATAAAGAAGGGAAAAGGTAAAAGGTAGGAGGGAAAAGGGGAAAATGCATCTTGCATATTTCTGACGTCTGCAGTGTGTGGGTCTTTAATTTGCCTTTACACCAAGTGATTTTGTGGTATAAATAGGGTGGAATTGCACCAAACAATCAGCCAAAACAGAAGTCTGTTGGAAAGGAATGATGAATGGAAAACTAACTAATAGGTGTGCTGCATCTGGAGCGCATCTATTTGCTCGCTATGTGCGGACCTGTTGCGAGAATAGAAAAGGTGAAGTGTCCATGACTGATCAGGACCTTCTAGATGGTTATGTCAGGCGTAATGATTGTGTTGAAGAGAAACCACTTCGACAACTTATCTGCTTGACGTTTCCTGATCCTATCAAGGAGTGCTTCAGCTCTGACGGAAACTCGAAAGGAAATCCTGCCGACTTCATCTGGCCTATTATTCAGGTCCGGACTTATTGGCGGCATATTCACACTGGACCGAAATCGGGTGTGATTTCTAGCAGGCCTGAAAATGGTTGCCGGACCATCCGAGCCAAAGTCCTAAGGAAGCATCCGAGTGTCGACAGAGTCTACGTAGTTGAGGTTAAAGGTGAAAAGGTTCTCGTAATCGATCTCTTCGATCTCAAACCAACTCCTGAAGAATTCGTGTTCTTCCACCAGCGTGTGATCTGTGAGGTGGAAGAGCCCACGGATTATCTTCGCACGGTCGGCCTTGATGGTGGGGAAAATCAATTTGGGCGCGCAGAACCGCCTGATTCTGAGGAAGGCGGTACGGCCTATGAAACCTCTCCGGTCGGATTTGGTCGTCGATACGACTTGGTCACCGGTATTCATGCCGACGGCGACAGTTCCAAGGAAGCGGTTAAACCTGGTGAGAAGCCTGCACCTGGAAATGGTAAATTCGGGTATCTGTTTCCAATTCCTCTGTCCAGCTCTCAACCTGCCGTTCGTGCTGACGGCGAGGTTGGTGAAGATCATGAAGTCCGTGTATCGGACTTAAAGTCAAATCCTGCCAACGATGCCGGTCAGCTCAAATTGCTCGTGGAGGAAGACTATCTTCCTTCTTCATCACCGGCTGACGCTGGTGATAAGTCGAGGTCTGGTCATAATCGGCCCAATCCGCCGGTAAAACCGATCGAGAAGATGGTGATGGGTGACGATCATCCTAACCCCTACAAGGTGTAGGATTGTGTGGTTCGATTTAGCGAGCGGTCCTCCGGGACCGCTTTTTGCTCCTCGAGGTCTCTCCTCGCGGAGTCATCGCACAGTTTAAAGCGATAGTTTACTATTTCCCGCGCTTTTTCTCTGCGAGGCGAAGCCTCGCGGTGATCTCTCGCAAAGCATCTTGCGGATCGATGTCGGGTGGCACAGCAATAATTTTGACTTTTTTGAGACGACCTAGCTTCTCTAGGAATAGAAGGTTCGAAAGAGCGTCGAAGTCATGCATCGATAGTCGCGGTCCAGTCATAAATGATTTTAGATCTTTGAAAACAGTAACTTTCTTGGCATTGATGGCGGTGTCTATGATGAGCATCTCTTCTGGCACATCCCATTCTTCATTTGGATCTTTGAGGATAAAATTAAAATCCGGATTTTGTTTTTGTAATTGAGGAAGCAATCTTATCGGCAGGGAATCGACAGCAAGATCAGGGTTGCCGAAGATGTAAACAGTTTTTTTGGTGGTTGAGGCCTTGTTTTTCATGGTTGTATTATACACTCTCCGGGATGTGACACACCCCCTTTTGCATTAGAACAATCGTTCTAATATAATAGAGTGATGGAAAAAGCTATTGCCAAAATTAATAAATTCTTTCGAGACAATCGTAGGATGCCGACATATAGCGAACTCATGGAGATGTTTTCTTATCGCTCCAAGAGCGCTGTTCATTATTTTATAAAAAAACTGATCGACTCCGGATTTATTTCTAGGGACAAAAAAGGCCATCTCATACCTCTCAAACTTTTCGAAGGCGTTAAACTTCTGGGATTAGTAGAAGCCGGTTTCCCATCGCCAGCCGAAGAAGAATTGGTAGATACGATGAACTTAGAAGAATATCTAATTTCAAACAAAGACGCTTCATATATTTTGCGAGTAAAGGGCGATTCGATGGAAGATGCTGGTATATACGAAGGCGATATGGTCATAGTCGAGCGTGGCAAAAAACCCAAAAATGGCGACATTGTCATAGCAGAGATCGATGGTGAATATACAATGAAATATTATCGTACCGGTGGCGCTGGTGGCAGGACATATCTCGAGCCAGCAAATAGCAAGTACCCGATCCTCTATCCGACTACCGAGCTTGTCATCATTGCGGTGGTCAAAGTAATAATTCGCAAACTCTGATGTGGGGAGATTTCCAAAAAAGGGCAATTTTGCATATAGACGGAGATGCCTTTTTTGCTTCTTGTGAAGTGGCGATGAATCCCGCTCTCAAAGGCCGGCCGGTGGTGACTGGTAAGGAAAGAGGCATCGCTTCTTCTTTGAGTTATGAGGCCAAAGCCAAAGGTGTCAAAAGAGGTATGGTCCTAAGTGAGATCAGGAGACTTTGTCCGGATGTGGTGATCTTGCCTTCGGATTATGAGACTTATAGTATTTTTTCAAAAAGGATGTACAACATTGTCCGTCGCTACACTTCGGATGTAGAGGAGTACAGTATCGACGAATGCTTCGCCGATCTTACAGGCCTTCGTCGTGCTCTCAAGATGACTTATGAGGATATGGCCAAAAATATCAAACATGAATTGGATACAGAATTAGGCATGACATTTTCTGTTGGTTTGGCTCCAAACAAAGTCCTGGCAAAGTTGGCATCAAAATGGAAAAAGCCGTCGGGACTGACTATTATCAATTCAAATGAAATAGAAAGATTTACCAGAGAAGTAGCGGTTGGGAAGATTTGGGGTATTGGTCCGGCTACTAGTGCATATCTCAACAAACAAGGCATTGCAACTGCTCTTGATTTTGCCAACAAAAATCCCGCTTGGGTAGAAGAACATTTGGCCAAACCATTTGTAGAGATTTGGCATGAATTGAGGGGTGATTTTATTTACAATTTGAATACCGAAGATAAACACGATTATCAAAGTATTAGCAAGACCAAGACTTTTACTCCAGCGACTTCCGATAGGCAGTTTATCTATTCTCAATTATCAAAAAATGTAGAGAATGCCTGTATCAAAGCAAGAAGGCACAATCTCTCGTGCAAGAAGTTTTTCTTTTTTCTCAAAAGCCAAGATTTCCACCACTATGGTTACGAGGTGTCGATGCTCCGTGCTAGTTCGGCTCCGCAAGATTTTTTGTTTGAAATAAAGAGAGCGTTCGATCGGGTCTATAGGAGAGATGTTTTGTATCGAGCGACCGGTATTGTCCTTATGGAATTGATAGACAATAGTGTCGTTCAGCC
>CAYNZR010000016.1:0-10945 GCA_964401785.1 uncultured Candidatus Saccharibacteria bacterium | reverse complement strand
CTTTAGCTGCTTCTATCGCACGATTTTCACCTGATGCCTTACCGATACCCATGAGAGCCGAGCCGGCATTCTCCATGACTGTGCGGATATCTGCGAAGTCGATGTTGATGAGTCCAGGAGTCGTAATAAGATCAGAAATACCTTCGACTGCTTGTCGCAAAATTTCATCACACATACCGAAGGCGTTCTTGACTGTAGTCTCTTTGCCGATTGCTGATAGGAGTTTGTCATTTGGAATAATAATAATCGCATCGACTTCTTTGCGTAGATCTTCGAGAGCTGCTTCGGCTATGCGAGATCTTTGTCTACCTTCAAAATAGAAAGGTTTTGTGACGACCGCAACAGTGAGACAACCGAGTTCTTTTGCCGTCCTTGCTACAACTGAACTTGCTCCACTACCTGTACCACCGCCGACTCCGCATGTTACGAAAACCATGTCAGCACCTTTTACGACTTCTTGGATTTCTTCTTTTGTTTCTTCTGCTGCTCTACGACCGAGATCTGGGTTCATGCCTGTGCCCAAACCACGGGTCAGATTCTTGCCAATATTGATCCGTTTCTTTGTAAGTGATCGATGAAGATCTTGCGAATCAGTATTGATTGCAACAAAATCGACTCCTTTGACTTTTGAGGAGATCATGTGGTTGATTGCGTTTTGACCTGAACCACCCACTCCGAGCACTTTTATTCGAGCAAATGCTTCGATATCTGGCGTTAAGTTTGGCATGAATTTTTTCTTATTAATCTTTATTGAAAACGGAAATCCTGAGATAGTAAGCTCAAGTCGTCCTTAGGTTGTATATTACCACAGGACTTCTTATATACAAGCAATTTACTAATAGTTCAGATTAGTGTTGTAGTTTTTTGTATTTGCTCTCTGTAATTTAGTGATTAAGCCCTGAGGCATGAGGTTTTTTATTTTTTGTGACAACGAGTATGCGATTGGTGCGTCAGTCTATTACATACTAAGGCAGAAAAATGTGAGTAAAAAATAATCTCGGACGAGTCTGCGATTATTATTAAAAAAATTATTTACTTTTCTTGGTAACACAGTGGAAATGATTTCTCACCAAAAGAGAACGAGAAGGGCAATAATTACTACCAAAAGTTCTGCATAAAACGAAACTTGTTTTATGTATATTGTTGTTACATAGTTCCAATAAAATCTCAATGAACCGATTTTGACATGATCATGTTGAGACCGTCTTTCGAAGGATTCCATCTCTTTTATTTCAAATAGGCAGTATCTTCTTTTGGAAAATGGTTTGAACCATTGAATGCCATATTCTAGTGAATCCAAAATAAAGTGACTAAATGTTCCAGCCAAAATGACAACTGACAATAACATTATAAATTTTGATGTTATGAGAAAACCGATGAAAAAAATTGTCAGACAAAATACAAACCAGAACATTGGTATGTGAGTAATGAAATCTCGATGCGTTTGACGATTTTTGTGCTTGTTTTTATTTTTTTCAAAATAAAAAAGCAGAAGATCAATGTCTGGAATTTCTCCAGATAATATTCCGATTGTATATATCACGGCAAGGTCGGCACTTGAAAGTGGAATAGAAACGAAGTTCAAGATTATTGAGGTAGCAATATAACCGCCAGCAAGATGTCCAGGTAAGACCATGTTAAGGTAAAAATTGTTTGAGATTATCGACTGTTTTCTTCCAAAGACGTTTGAAAAATACTGATGATGTATCTATTTCTGGACTTTCTTCTGAGTGAATACCCCAAATACACAATCCATAAGCCACAGCCCAAGTGGCATCTTTGAATGATGATTTTGGGTCGAGATGACCTATCGAGCCTATTCGTGAAGGAAGTTTGAGATATACTTTTGCCAAGGTCTCTATCGAGTTGAGACCAGAACCACCCCCTGTGATGATGATACCTGCAGGCAGGAGGCCGTTTCTACCTATTTTCTTGAGATGTGCCTCAATGAGCTCAAAAATATCCGAAAGTCTAGCGGCGATTATCTCTTCGAGTTTCTTCCTTGGGTATGAGCTACCAGTGATCACTCCTATTTTGATCTGCTCTGCTTCTTCGAGGGGAACTTTGAGTCCGAGTGCAATGTCATTTGTAATATCAGTCGAACCAATAGGAAAGACTTCAAGTGATGTTGGTATGTTATTCTCAAATACTGCTATCGATACTGTTTCGGCACCAATATTTGCAAGAACACAACCTGCAATCTTTTGCGATTTTGTAAGCGTCACAAAGCCAGCGGCGATCGGTGCTGCCATTACATCCTCTACTGCTATCCCAGCTTCATTGACTGCAGAGATAAGGTCGGTCACATGATGGTCGAGACAGGTGATGAACAAAGTTTTTTGTTCTATTTTGTTACCTTTCATACCTTCTGGAGAACCCAGAGAAGGGAAGTTGTCTATTTTGTATTGGAGAGGTATATCATAAATTATTCTTCTATTTGCTATCTCTGCTCGAGGTATGTCTTTTTCACATTGTTCGTGGAGGTTTTTGAGGTCGAGATTTGTGATCTCAGCATCAGCCCGCGAAGTCATGACGAAACTATTGACCGTTGTTCCTGAAAGTCCGATACCAGAAATACCAACGAAGGCTTTTTTTACAATGAGTCCGGCTTTTTCTTCGGCTATTGCGACAGCTTTCTTTATGCTACTTGCAACATCTCGGACATTGGTGACATACCCATGTCGTAGACCTTTTGATTCTGCCATTCCAGAGGCGATAATTTTTGGAAGACCTTTTTCATTTCTTTCCTTGGCATTTGCAATTATGACTTTGACGTAATATGTACCGACGTCGATTCCGGTTATTATATTGCGGGACATAGTGGAGTTTAGAAGATTGCTAGACTTTGAATTGTTCTCGCAAATTTACTTCTATGCTCTCCATTGTACTACCATGGTCATGTCCTTTCAAATGCACACAGCCGTGGATAAATAAAAAGGCAATAAAATTTTCATATGGGCGATCAAATTTCTTTGCTTCTTTGCGGGCTTCTTCGAGTGAAATGTAGATCTCTCCTTCGTTATCGGATATAGGAAAACTCAATATGTCTGTCGGAGCATTTTTGTCTCGATAAATGAGATTCATTTTTTTCATTTTCTTTTGATCGGTAAAAATCAAAGAAAGATCATAATCTTTGCCCAAAGCTGAGTCTTTTATTTTTTCAAATTTGATATTTGGTATATCGATCTCAGTTTCTTTTGTAATAGAAAATTTTTTTGTCTTCGTCATTTGTTTATCCAAAAAATGGGGTATAGCCCCATTTGTTGTTATTTCTTCTTTGCTCCTCTCTCGGATTTTGCTGGAGCTTTACCGAGTTTGATGAGTTCTGCCATGGCTTCTCGGCGTCGTATAAGTGTCAAAGCTCTTTGTTTGACTTTGTATTTTGATTGGACTCTGGTCGATGAGCGGAGACTGCGTACGCGTGGAATGATGCCAGATCCCTGGACTTTTCGTGTAAAACGGCGAATAACACCCAAAGCGTTCTCACCGGCATTTCTTGTAACTTCTACATTAATCATTCCGAAAGAATAGCATACAGAGCAGATTTCTGCAATCATTACTTAGGATCGTGGGTAATGGTAAGTATGTTGAAGTATCGATTGCAGGTTCCGCAATGAAAGCATTTTCTGAGAGGCTCCGCAGAGATTTTGAGCACAAAATCTCGAGGATTAAGCCCAAATTCTGCAGAATTTGGGCGGCCTCGAAGAAAGTGCTTTCATTACGGAACCGGAATATCCGTTTATTACTTAAAATACTCAGTCTCAATCTTCTTCATGTGCTTTGGGAGATCCTCGAGAGAGACTACGTCTTGTGAGTGTCTTTCATTTTCTCTTACAATAGCTGATCTTTCGACGGCTTCTTTTTTGCCAATGACGATGACATAAGGAGTATGATACTTTTCGACCGATGAGACTTGGGCACCGAGGCGGTCTTTGGCAAGAGAGACATATAGAGGTATCTTTGCTTTGCGGAGGTTCTCGATAATTTCGAGAGAGAGAAGTTTTGATTGGAGACCAAGCTGGACAAATGAGGCGATCGGTTTTTTCATTTTTTTGACTTGTTTGCGATTGTCATTTTTGCCATTTTTGATGAGGAGAGAAATGCCGACTCCTTGGACGTCTTTTTTGAGGGCAAGCCTTTTGCCGAGATTGTTGTAGCGCATACCGACTGCTACAACTTTGCGATCTTTTGTGCCTTTCTCGCCATTTACAATAGTGAATATTGTCTCTCCACAGTATTTGCGATTACCGACGAGGTTATTGTTGACATTGTATGAGATTTTTAGAGCTTCTAGATATTCGAGGATTTCTTCTAGGTGTCTCCTGCTACTTTCCGAAAGATAGTCGAGAGCTCTAGGAGCTTTGCTATTGAGTTCTTGACATGACTTGTCTTGGAAAGCTAGAAGTTCGAATGGATCTTTTTTGAATAATTCACGACAGTCAGACGTCATGTCATTTATGTGTTTGCGATAGTAGGCAGTCAATTCGCGAGTAAATCTAGATATAGAATCTTTGTCACCTGTGGAGTTTATTTCGACAACTAGATCTTTGTATCCTTCTTCTTCGAGCATGACTTTTGCTGTTTGGATGAGAGTGGCTTCGGCTATTGGTCCTGAGTAGCCCAAGATTTCGAGATCAGCATAGCGATTGCTCTTTGAACCTTTGCATGGATCTTTGAAATAGAGCATGACAGGTTGAGGTTCGGTGTATAGATTTTCTTCGTTGTACATACGAACTAGTGCAACTTTTTCTTCTACATGAAGTTGTAGTTGGTTATGATTTTCTGTCTCATCATCTATATAGTCACCATCGATGATATCTTTGACTGCATCTGTATCAACTTTTGTTATTGTTGGACTTTTCTTTGGAGCAAAACCATAATACACAGCAATTTCTCCAATTTTGTCTAGATTTTCATAATTAATGAATTTTGATGCTGTTTGTTTTTTTGCTTTCATATTATTGTGTATTATATTCGCCCGGATATATTGATAATTTGGTTATTGGGTAAAGTCGGAGTGCTGGCCTGCCGATGATGAGATCTTTTTGTAATGGTCCCCACGCTCTAGAATCAGAACTTTCTCTACGATTGTCACCCATGACGAAATATTGATCGTCATCAAGTGAGGTGACAAAGTTGTCATATGAACGATGACTATCTCCTATGTATGCTTCGATAAGAGGGCTCGATGAAGCATTATCTTTGTTTTCGATAGAGATCTTTCCGTTATTGGCGCGAAGTTTCTCGCCCGGTAGTCCTATGATGCGCTTTATATAATATGTACTTGGGTTGTTTGGGTAACGGAAAACTATCACATCACCACGTTTTGGTTCGTTGAAGCGATATGAGAGTCTGTCGACAATGAGGAATTGTCCTGTTGCAAAAGTTGGATCCATCGAAGCGCCATTTACAATGAATGGTTCTGCAATGAAAAATCTGATGGGTAGAGAGATGAGAAGAGCGATAGCGATGACCTTGATCCATTCAGCAAGACTAGACCAAAAAGAAGCCTTGGTTGCTGGGTTTTGTGGTAATTTAGGCTCCATGGTTTTGCCAATGATAGCACAAAAAACCCTTTTACACAAATCCTTTTTTGGCATATACTGTGATCACTATGGCATACATTATTGCAGGTTTGGGAAACCCTGGAGAAGAGTACGAAAATACTAGACATAATACTGGTCGAATAATTTTGGATTTTGTTCAAGAGGAGTATGGTGGTGATTTTTCATTCAATAAAAAGCTCAATGCCAAGGTGAGTGAGGCTAAAGTTGGCAAAGAGAAAGTGACTTTGGTTGCGCCGGAAACTTTCATGAATTTATCGGGGAAGTCGATTGCTCCTCTAATAAAAAGTATCAAAGCAGCTGAGAAGCTGGTGGTTATATATGACGATTTTAGTCTACCCTTGGGTAAGATCAGGATTTCTTACAATCGAAGTTCTGGAGGACATAATGGATTGGAATCAATCATCAAAGCGGTCAAGACCGAGGCTTTTGTCCGTATCCGTATCGGCACCGCTCCTGAAAATGCAAAGGGTAATGCAAAGTTGATAATTGGTGAAGACAAAGTTGAGAAGTTCATTTTGGGCAAATTCAAAGAAGATGAGCTCAAAGAACTCAAGAAGGTGGCAAAAGCGGTCGTCGAGGCCGTGGCGGTCCTAATAAAAGATGGTAGGGATAGAGCAATGAGTCAGTTCAACTGATTTTGCCGAGGTGCAACCTCGGCGTTGAGCCATATTACAGGGGTGTCACCTCTGTAATTTCGGTAGTCATCGACGTCGCAAAAATTCACTGTTTTTTGATAATTATTTTATCTGGATTTTATCTTGGTTTGATAGGATTTGGTGATGGATGAATATTTCAAAGATTTTGATAAGTGGAATGAAATAGCCAAATCTGTTGATTCTAATAATAAAAATCGCGAGGTCTTTTTTCATGAACAAGAAATTTGGTGGTGTTCTGTGGGTGTAAATATTGGTTCTGAAATTGATGGTAAGAATGATCAATTCGAAAGACCAGTTCTTGTTATTAGAAAAATTAACAACGAATTGATTTTTGTAGCTCCACTAACTACAAAAATTGTGGATAATAAATTTAGAATCAATGTCAGGTGTGCAAATATTGATTCACAGATATTGCTGAACCAATGCAAAACAATTAGCACAAGAAGACTTCTGAGAAATATAGGTATTGTAAAAAAGAAAGTTTTTCAAGAGGTAATCATCACTTTGATTAAATTAATAATTAAGTAATACAAGCGAAACCCCGCCTATTAAGCGGGGAATCTCGGAGGCCTGACGGCCACTGTGTTAGTATTATAGCATCGCTAAAATACAGAAGTCAATAAAACCCCTTTCGGGGTCTTATTTTACACATTGTATATGTCGAACATCTGTTACTTCTTCTCACCAGTATAAGCCAAAGCCATCTTTTGTTCCTTTGGATCAAATAGGGTGATCTTGAAATTGTAAGCCTTGCCCAATTCGAGGTTCTTGCGAAGTTTCTCTTCTGAGCCAAATTCGGAAACGTGTACCAAGCCAGCAACACCTTCTTCGATCGAAGCGAGGGCGCCATGTTTGTTGAACTTGATGACAACACCAGAAACTGTCATGTCCTTCTGATATTTCTTACTTGCTTCGGTCCAAGGATTTGCTTTGAGCTGTTTCAATGATAGTGAAATCTTGCCATCTTTGATCTCAATAATCTTGGCCTTTATACTCTGGCCGACTTTGACGAAGTTGCGAGGATCATCTACGAGACCCCAATCTATCTCTGAGATATGGATCAAACCTTCTAGACCTTCTTCGAGCTTCACGAATACACCGAAATCAACGATGCCTGTAATAGTACCACCGACAGTGTCTCCGACTTCATACTTACTGACGATCTTTTCTTTCTCTTTTGTCTCTGAGCCCTTTTCTGAGAAGATAAGTTTACCTTCTTTTGGATCGGCTGTAATAATGGCAACCTGTAGGCGTGTACCAACGAGCTTTTTCAATTCTTCTAAGATCTTATCCTTGTCACCATCTGAGATGCGAGGGTAGTGATCGGTCTTGAGCTGAGAAGCTGGTAGGAAGCCGAGGATACCTTGCCATTCGATGAGAAGACCACCTTTGTTGGCTTCTTTGACTGGTAGGTCGAGGACTTTCTTTTCTTTGATAGCAATCTCTGCTTCATTCCAGATGAGGGCTTGACGAGCTTCCTTGAGTGAAAGTTCGAAGTATCCTTCTTTGTGAGCGGTGTCGACTATCTTTGCAGCTATGACATCACCAACGTTAATCTTCTTGATAACGTCACGAGCAATGATAAATTCACGACCGTAAATAATACCAGTACCAAATGGTGCTAGATCAACGTAGACGGATGACTTTTCGACTGCGATCACAGGACCTTCTACCAAATCCCCGACAATCGGAGGATTTTTCATAGTCAAAGAAAGTTTGCCCATGAAGCTCTCTTTCTGCGCATCTGTGAGCTCCATATCACCCTTTGGCTTTGCTGGGGGATTGTTTTCACTAGACCTTGGTGCATCGGCAGACTTTTTTGCACGAGCCTTTGGGGCTACGACTGGAGCAGGGGAAGAAGTAATAGCTTCCTTTGCGGTCTCCTTTGGGGAAGTTGCGACTTCTTTTGGTGTTGTTGTTTCAGATTTTACCTCTGATGTGGCTTCTTCTACCTTTGTTTCTTTCTCACTTTTACCTGTAAGGGTTTCCTTTAGTTTCTTAAACATATTTGTACGTCTCCGCTCCGCTTTTTAGACTAATAAAATTAATTGCGGGATAACGCGAGACTATTAAAACGGCCTATGCCGTACATGGCGAATTTAGCACAAAAGGGGGTGGTTGTCGAGGTTGACTGCGGGGGTGAATTTTGATAATGTCTCTAGTGAAGAAAACTTTCGGCCGCAGATCCATTGGACTGCAATTTGGCGGAGGGTTTTTTTCTTTTATTTTGGAAAAACTGACATAAAAAACTTCTGATTTTTCTTGTCCATTTTGATTTGAACATAGTATGTATTGTTGAATTTCGTTGTACCAACGAATCTGTAAAGGATTTCCGATTTTTTCATTGGATTTATCGTAATGGCGGGTTCATTTCTAGAATTTTTAATTAAATCCAATGCGCATAAGTAATATTTTAATCTTCTTACTCTATCGCGAAATGATTTAGATCGTAAATGTTCCCAAAAATAATTTAAAAAAACTTTTTCATTATTAAAATACTTTGATCTTATATAAGGTTTTCGCTTTGAATGTGATTCAATATATTTATAAACAGAATAGGCTTCTTTGTATATCTCTGAGTAAGAAGTCCCACTTATTATTTTCTCTTTTGTTTTGTAAATATCCATGGCTATCTGAATATACCAAAACACTGATAAAATCCTGATAAAATAATTATCAAAAAATAATGAAGATTTTGACTGAGGGACAACCTAAGTGTTGAGCTACCATTTTACTTACCTCGAAAAGCAAAAACCCCACCCGCCGGCGGACCGGGGGTGGGGGTGCGAAACTCGCTCTAGTAAGTTCCTCGAGCGATCGAGAAGGCGTTTTTGACCAACTCCTTATGGGTCAAGGTCCCATGACCGAAACCCATACCGAGACACGCACTCACGTACGTGTCGATCTTTCGCTTGAAAGCGGATTTTTCACGACGACCTTTCGGTAGGCGGTCGAGACCAGCTGTCTCGAGGCGAAGTGCCTCCTTCGCCCAATGTGTCGCTCCAGGAGTCATGATCGCCTTGATCATGCCTCGATCGAATTCGCCACGCGCGAGAAGCTCAAACTTCTGGCTGTTCCAGATGCACTGGAACGAAGTCGTTGTTTGGATGAGGCATCGGGCATGCAACAACCCGATGATCAGCCCAAGGAGACCAGTTACGGCCCCCATGATTTGGAAAATATAGTCGATTTCCACTCCGCCCAGCTTATGGGCGTAGATCAACATCACCAACCCTCCTGCCACGGCCAAGATCGCAATCTTGGTGATTGCGAGACTGTGGTAGGGATTCGCCCCTTTCCACAACTTCAGATACGGCCCGAGAGCCGTATCTTGAGTGAGGATCATCCACATCATCCGCCACCAGCTCACGCTGGCCGGAACCTTTTCCGACTTGTTCGTCGTCATGTTGTCAATTCGCCTGTCTAAGAAGAATAGGATTCAGTCCATGCTTTCGGATTCAAGCCCGATTGCACTTTTATTCTTCTAGGCACCTAGGCTGTCAGTGTCTATGTATAATTATACACCAAACAGCCAATTTGTCAATACCCCTCACGGTAACCCCTCACATAGCCAAAACACCACCAAAATATGGCTCAACGCCGAGGTTGCACCTCGGTAGGAAATCGTGCTAAATTATCACCATGATTATCACATATTTAGGCGGAGCATTTGTAAAAGTTCAATTTGGCGATACTGTTCTGGCTTTCAATCCCATTTCCAAAGATTCAGATCTCAAGACTTCCAAGTTTGGGGCAGATGTCGTCCTTTCTAGTATCAATCACGAAGACATGAATGGTGTTGATCAGGTGACTTTTGGTGAGAAGAAACCTTTTGTTATTTCTGGTCCAGGAGAGTATGAGATCAAAGACGTATTTATAAAAGGCCTTCCTTCAGAATCAGAATATCGTGGCGAGAAGAGGATCAACACAGTCTACACAGTTGCTCTCGAGGGTATGAACATTTGTTTTTTGGGAGCGATAAGTACGGTGGAGTTACCAAAGGCAACTGATGAGGCTATAGATGAAGTTGATATTTTATTTGTCCCAATAGGTGGTGATGGTGTACTCGATCCAGCCAAGGCATACAAGCTCGCTGTTTCTATTGAACCAAAAATTATTATCCCAATACTCTATGATGACAAGAAAGATTCGCTCAAAGTGTTCCTCAAGGAAGCAGGCGACAATCCAAAACCAGAATCAAAACTAACTCTCAAGAAAAAAGATCTCGAAGGCAAGGAGGCAGAAGTGATGGTTGTTGCCTCCGAGGTGTAGTGATATAATTTGCATATGTCACTGCAGTCTATCATCCAAAATTTGAGTGAAAAGCCTGATCATATTCGCAAACGCTATTCACTTGTCATATCATTTGGAGTTACAGCGGTCATCTTTGTCTTTTGGTTGAGTTCTTTTAATTTTGTCAGCGATCCACAAGATAGGATTATGGCAAGTGCTATCGAAGGAGTAGACACACCGAGCCAGTCTATTGTTGCAAGTGTAGGCGCTCTCGCTATCGATATCAAAGACATGATCTTTGGTCCAAAGAAAGTCAAATATAGTACCATCGAAGTTGTGCCTGGTAGAAAATAATACCGAGGTGCAACCTCGGCACCTCGGTATTAGGCCTCGCTTTGCGATAGATTTTCTGATATATTGTCTCTATAAAAAATAAAATTTATGGCCAGAAAAACCGACGAACCAAAGAATGAACCAATAGATTTGAGA